>JAYSPO010000847.1:0-7353 GCA_043722015.1 Candidatus Kuenenia sp.
GAGTTCTCCTACTTCTTCAGGAACGGCACAGGCTTCAGTTCGATCTGTTTGATGGACTGCAGATAGTCAAGCACTTCTTTGGCGTCATCGCCGCCGACCTGAGCGTGGAAGTGCAGACTGAATCCATGAGGACCCTTTGCGTCGATCAGCGTCGGCTGCAGAGTCAGCAACGATTTAATCACTTCCAGCTGCCCGAGCATAGCGGCACAGAAGATATCAATGCGTGCACCGCGCTCGAGCAGAAATGTCACGATATCACGGCGGCCCATATGCGATGCACCACCAAGTGCCGTCTCGAAATCGCCGGTGCCCCAGTCGACGGCCCCGTTCAGCAGCCCGGGTTCGCGGTCCAGAAGCTTCTTTGTCATCTCCAGTTCCGAATGAGCGAAGATGACAAAGTCCTGAAGCATCTGACGATTCAGCTGCTGTTTCTTCCACGAAGGCTTGAATGTCGGAGCGTCATAGTCCCGTTCAAAGGTCGCTTCCAGCGGACCTGCCGGCTTTCCTTCCTGTCCTTTGGGTTCAGATACCTTTTCGCCGTCCTGCGCTAGAAGTGGCGAACAGATTCCTGCCATGAGCGAACTGCCTGCGGCAGCAGCCAGGAATAATCGACGGTGGATGGATTCACGATTCATAAGGTTCACTTCTGATGTCGCTGTGATGGTTCAAAATGCCGAAACCGAAAGACTAGCAAATCACCAGCAATATTGCAGCTGACGATAGATGCATGATAAAGAGACTCGAGAAGCAGACGTTCGCTTCTCTGCTCCGGCCCGACACGCTGACGCAGCATCAATCTGATCAACGGCATCGCTTTAATTTCATCCCGACGCCAGATCAAAATGACGACACCAATCGAGCGGACTTAGCCGCAACTTGGCTCATCCGAAGGATTGTCTTTTCAAACGAGTTTTGTGGAATCGGAATTCAGGAGTACGGCGAATCAAACTCATGATTCAGGATTTGATCAGCAGGTTCATCGACGGGCATTTCGAGGATTTTCGGAAAAAACTCACCTTAGCAGAGAGCCAGGAGCAACTGGAACAAGTTATCCAGAGCATCGAAGTTGCGGTCGCACGAAATATGATTGACGCCTCAGATCACCAATCGTTGACGGAAGTGGTTCAGCGTCGAACGCATGAATTCAATCGATAGAACCGACAAGATGGTGATTCCCCATCGCACACAGCGAACTGGAACAACAAGCTATGATTTCTGATTCGCAGATTGATTCCTCGGGACAGAGCATCAGTCCGAAACAACGAATATTCCTGTGGATTTGGTCAGCGGGTCTCATCCTCGTTCTGTTTGTCATCGGCTGGACCAAAGTTTCGCCGCTGCGACAGTACAAACAGGAATCTATGGAACGACACCGGGCTCGTATGAGCCATAACGAGGAAGAATTCGGTACGACGATGCCGGACTCAAGCCTGCCTGACAATGCTCAACCGGTACCTGTGACTGTAGGATTTTACGTCGATCGCATCAGCAATCTTTCGGTGAGAGATGTCTCATGGACAGTAGATTTCTACGTCTGGTTCCGATGGACGGGTGATTCCATTGAGCCGGGTAATGACTTTCACGTTGTTGATGGCTGGATCGAATCAAAAGTCAAAGAGAAAGAGGAACTCAGTGGCGACGAGCACTATGAACGTTATCGAGTGATCGCAACTATTACGGAACCATTCAATGTGTCTCGATTTCCGCTCGACGAACACCTGCTCACGATTAAGATTGAGAACCCGCGCTATCAACGTCATCAGATGATGTTTGTGCCTGACCTCGAAAATACCAGTGCCAGTTCACGGCTGAAGGTGCCTGCCTATGAAATCCTGGTAGCTGAGTTGATCGAGAAGCCACATTCGTACAAGACAACGCGCGGCGATCCCAGTTTACCGCCAGGAGTTAAGTCCAACTATTCACAGGCACGTCTGGGCATCGGACTGCATCGCGCCGGATGGGGATACTTCTTTAAGATGTTTCAGGCCTTGTACGTCGCATTGATGATTGCCATGCTGGCCATGTTCATCAAACCGACAAATGTTGATCCGCGATTCGGACTGGGAATTGGTGGACTGTTCGCCGCAGTCGCCAACTCTTATGCGACGTCATCGTTGATTCCGGATACCGGAAGCATGACGCTGGCCGATATGGTGAATGGAGTCGGAGTCTGGATGATTCTGCTGACGGTGATTCAATCGACCGTGTCGCTCCATATTTATGAACGACTTGGAGCTGAAGTACTGTCTCGCCGATTCGACAAAATCTCGTTTGTGATCCTTGTTGTCGGCTGCGTCAGCATCAATCTGGCGATGCCAGTGGCAGCATATTCATAGAAAGAAAAAGGCAAAAACGGGCAGTTCTCTGATTTGACGTCAACTGGTGTTGGACTTCCCCGACGGCTCGCTCACTACGAAACCAGCGGCAGCAGGCATCTTGATCACGGCAGCTTCAAAGGATTCCCGATCCAGACGAACAACTATCTGCTGACACGCAGCATCAATCTGATCCACGGCATCGCTCAAATCTCATCCCGACGCGATGTCAAAAAGATGACACCAATCGGGTGGACTTAGCCGCACGAACGCCATGCGGTCGATGTGACCGAAGCAGCGAACGGCTGGGCGCGAAGTGGCGTCAGTCGGTCTCACTGGAACAAGTTTGAAGGGTATGTTTCCTGGGCGGATTTTTTTGAGCGATGACTTCCCGCTCAACAGCGGTAAGATGGCTTCCTGGCATCGGTTGGGCTCGTCTGAATGGCAATGGTTGGTTTAGTCACTGCCTACGTTATCCAGATTCGCCCTCCGGTGCCTCTCACTTGCCACCCCTGTTGCACTTCAAGTTTGAATTCGCCTTTGACAAGAGGTGCTTGTCATCATTTCGACTACGAAATCCGACGGCGGTTCGAGACCTCGCAAATCAGATTTCTATGTGGGTCGTTGTGTTTGCCCCCGGCGTGTTGGACAGATCCCGATTCCCGCTTCAGTCGTGACCGACGCAGACGATATGTGGGCTGTGGCTTCAACGCCATGCGCCAGCCGTCGTCGTAACCCGCTAAAGATGCCATTCGTGGCAGGAACCGTTTACGGCAACATGGCGTATTCGCTGACACCTTTGCTTTCCCCGTGGCCTCGCAAAATTCCCCTGCATCCAAGGCCCGAAACAAAACACCGGCCACCTCACCAAAGCAGCACAAAAACCTCACTTTCCTTTGTCAAATGTCTGGCTCTTCTGTTTTTCTGTCATCCGGAAACTCTATTTCTCATCGCCGTTTCACAATAATGCTGTGTCGCCAGTGGCCCCTCACCTATTTGAGCGCCAACTCCGGGTGGGGAACTCCAGTTCCGGCTGAACCTGTCGCGATGGCGTGGCGACCGATGTTACGGGCTCTCGATCCCCAGGAGTTTTTTCGTTGCTGTCTGGAAGCGATTCTGCCTGTCGGCGTTCAGCGCCGCGGCTTCGTCGTAGCAGCGTTTAGCGTCTTCCGGTTTGCCGACCCGCCAGTAGGCCATTGCCAGGAAGAACGCAGGGTCCACTTCCAACGTTCCGCCACGCAGGTCCCGCGCCTTTTCAAGACTCTCAATGGACTCGGCAACCAGTTCGTTTTGGAATTGAGCGATTCCGAGGACTGCTCTGGACTTGAAAGAATACGGGGCCAATTTCGTAGCTGTCACTGCCGTGTTGAGTGCTTCCGGCAGATTGCGGACGGCTGGTTCCTCATCAGTTGCGAGCAACATCGCCAGTGCAACGTAACGCTCACAGTTACTCGGGTCAGTGTCAATCGCCTTCCTGAACGCCACGACGGCATTCTCCGGGTCCCCATTCTTCCGCAGCAGTTGCCCAAGAGCTTCGTACGCAACGGCAAATCCGGCGTCGGCTGCAATGACCTCACGACACTCATGAATCGCGGTGTCCAGATCGCCAAGTTCGCCGAGACATTTCGCATGACCAATCCTGCTGGACAGCGTTCGCGGATGTGCTGCCCCAATAATTCGACTTTGTGCCTCCATCGTCTGGTCAAACTGTTCTCTCGCTTCCGCGTATCGACCCTGACTCAGCAAGCCGCCCGCAATATTCTGCATGACAGACAGCGTGCTCGGGTGTTCAGGGCCCAGTACAATTCGGTGGATTTCCAATGTCTGCAGCCGGAGTTCTTCAGCCTCCCGGAATCGCCCCAATTCTCCTCTGCAGTTTGCCAGGTTCTGCCGAGCAGTCAGTGTGGTCGGATGCTTTTCTCCATGTATGCGTCGCAAGCTTTCGTATGCACTGGCGTTCAGCGATTCCGCTTCCAAATAACGATGCTGGTTGTACACGGAAACGGCCAGATTGAGCTTGCTGATCAGTGTGCTGGGATCTTCTTCACCCAGGACGCGACTCTGGGCCGTGAGTACCTGACGGTGGATGTCCTCCGCTCCTTCACGATCCCCTTTCAGGCCAAGTGTGTTCGCAAGGGTTCCCAGCGTCATAAGCGTGCTGGGATCATCTTCACCCACGACACCCACCTTGATTTCCAGAACTTGTCGCTGTATCGCCTCCGCTTCCTCCAGCCTGCTCTGTGAGTTGAGTGAGTTGGCCAGGCTGTGCATGTCCGAAAGAGTCGACATATGCTCCTGACCAAAGACACGGCAGCGTAACTCAATCACCTCACGAAATTGCGCCTCGGCCTTTGCATACGAACCGTGTGAGAGAGCGTTCCTGGCGGCATTGCTCAACGTATTCAACGTGTCAGGATGTTCGACTCCCAGTGTGCGTCTGCGGATTTCAAGCAATCGATCAGACACTGCTTCCGCTTCGACGAAGCGGCTCTGCATTGCTAATGTGTTTGCCAGGCCACCCATGCTTGCCAACGTATAGCGATGCTCTCCACCCAGAACGCGAAGCCGGATATCCAGGATTTCGCGATGCGTCTTCTCGGCTTCGTCGAGCCGCCCCAAATTAAACACACAATTTGCCAGACTGTGGCGGATGCTGAGAGTTACCGGATGCTCGTTACCGCGCACACGTTGACTGATCGCGAGCGTTCGAAGATTTAACTCTTCTGCCTCACGGTGCCGCTTCTGCGCGGCAATAGAAATGGCAAGGTTACACATCGCGGTGATTGTTGAGGGATGTTCCTCGCCGACTGTTTTGATGTGATTCTCCAGCACGGCGCGCTGCAGCGCCTCCGCCTCCGCACCTTTATTCTGGTCCAACAAGGCATTTGCAAGTGTGGAGAGTGTTCCATTTGTTGACGGATGCAGTTCTCCAAAAACACGCTGCTGAATTTCCAGGATGTCGCGACACAATGCTTCTGCCTCGGCATACCGTCCCTGGGCAGAGATCGCGATGGCCAGTCCGCGGAGGCATACCAGCGTATCACGATGCTCATCGCCGAAAACTCGCTGCAAAATCCCATGTGCACGGCGGTGGAGTTCCTCCGATTGGACGCTGAGTCCAGTGCGAAAATATGCGTCCGCGAGGTTCCGCATGATGTTCAGCGTTACGGTGTCCTCAGGCCCAAGCCAGCGTTGAGCATCAACAAGCAAACTCTCGAAGCGTTTTTTGGCGGCCAGGTAGCGGCCCTGGGCACATTCAATCACGGCCGCGATGCGGTTGGATTCAATCGTCGTCCGGTCATTCGCACCGTTGTATACTGTTCGAAGTTGAATGGATCTCAGGATATGTTTACTGGCCGTGTCATATTCCCCAAGCTCAAGGTAAGTTCGTGCTACGGTGTAGCGCAATGCCGCTTCCACCAGAGGCTGATCCGTAAACTGCGTGTCAAGCAGGCTGGCTGATCGGTCAAGCACGGCGCGCAGCGTGACATTGGGATCGGATGTGTTGTCCGGATTGGCCTGTGCCAGCACATCTTCGTTGAGGAAGTTATTGACGGCAGTGGCGATCTCGGACTGCAAACGCGCCTCATTTTCAGCGGCTATAGCCAAAAACAGCCGATCATTTGCCAGCGCTGTGGCCACGACCTCTGCCTGCAACGCGGAGTCTGCAGCGACTGCGAACCAGACACTGACCGCGGTGCAAATGAGCAGCGATGCGAAAAGGAGTGTCAGCGTCGCCAACAGGCCTTTGCGACGTCTCGCAAACTTACGAAGCCGATATCCGGTGGACGGGGGGCAGGCGAGCACCGGTTCGTCGCTCAGATATCGCTGAACATCGGCAGCGAATGCACTGGCCGATTCGTAGCGGCGATCCCTTTCTTTCTCGAGTGCCTTCATCACGATCCAGTCCAGTTCGCCCTGCAACTCAAGCTGTGATCGTTTTAATTCTCGGGATTGCGAACGACTGGATGTCGCATCGGCATTGGCCTTGATAGTGCTGAAGCGCTGGCTGGGTTTGGGAGGTTCCGTTTCGCGGATCATGCGACGAACTTCGTCGATGCTGACTTTCTTCATCGACTCGCGATCGAACGGTGTCGTGCCCGTCAACAGTTCGTACAGCAACACTCCCAGCGAATAGACGTCGCTGCGTGTGTCGATGTCCAGACCGCTCACTTCTGCCTGTTCCGGACTCATATACAGCGGCGTGCCGATCATCTGCGACACCTGTGTGAACAGAGTTCGCTCGGTCAGTTCCTGATCGATCGCTTTGGCAATCCCAAAGTCGATGATCTTCACGACCGGCTTTCCATCGTGCAGCGTGACCAGAATATTGCTGGGTTTCAGGTCGCGGTGAATGATTCCCTTTTGATGAGCGTGCTGGACTCCGTGGCAAACATCAATGAACAACTTCAATCTCTGGTCGGTCTCCAGTTTTTCACGAGTGCAATAGTCCGTGATCGGAATACCTTTGACCAGCTCCATCACAAAGTAGGGTCGCCCCTGCTCCGTGGCACCGGCGTCGAGGACTTTGGCAATATTCGGATGATCCATCAGCGCCAGTGCCTGACGTTCGGCTTCGAATCTCGCGATGACCTGCCCGGTGTCCATGCCAGGCTTGATGATCTTGAGGGCCACTCGGCGTCGGATCGGTTTGGACTGCTGCGCGTGGAACACCGTGCCCATTCCACCTTCGCCGATCTGTTCGAGCAGTTTATAGGGGCCGATCTGCCGGAGTTCCAATTGTTCAAGGGGATGGTAATTCGGCATCGCATCATTATCACACAGCTCCGAGTTCAGGACAGTTTCCTCGGGGCCGAAAGCATCCACCATCACATCCAGGGGATTTGTCCCTTGGTCCTTGTCGGCAGCGGCCAGGAGACCTGCGATCTTTTTCCGCAGATCAGAATCCTGGCCGCACTGAGCATTCAACCACGCCTCTCGATCTGCCGCACCCGGCAACGCCGCGGCCTGCAGAAAGATTTCCTTCGCGGAAAGTTGTTCTGGCATGTTGTTTTTCATTGGACGTCCAGACACGTAA
>JAYSPO010000848.1:0-1465 GCA_043722015.1 Candidatus Kuenenia sp.
AGAAAACAAAAGGGGGCCGTGAAGTCATGACTTCACGGCCCCCTTTTGTTTTCTACTTATTGCTGGCTGTCGCGGATGCGGAGCGAAACTCCAGCGCGATGAATCAGTCCTTTTTCGTCTGCATGATCTGGCGAATTGCGACACCGCTGCGTTTAGCGATCAGTTCTTTGCTGCCGTCAGCATTGACCTTGATACCCACGCGTGTCGGCTTGTTGGTTTTTGGGCAGATCAGCATCACATTGGATGCATCGATCGCCAGTTCCTTGTGGAGGCGACCGCCTTGTGGGCTCTTCGGATGGCCGCGTTTAACGTGCTTGTAAACTTTGTTCACGCCTTCGATGACGACTTTGCCATTCTTTCGGTCCACGGACATCACAGGGCCACGAGTTCCTGAATCGTCACCAGCAACAACTTCAACCAGGTCACCCTTACGAATGTGCATCTCAAACAACTCCGAAAACACTGAACTGTGACAAAATAGGCGTAAATTCACTTCCCTGCGAACGCCGGGGAGCAGCGAAGCGAGGAAGGATGGCAGCTTTCAGACTGGAAATCAAGGCTTTTGGCTCGAAATCGCTGTCTTTCGCACGGGTGAATCAAGTCTACGCAATTCCAATGGATCTCAGATACTGCGTTCCCGCGATCATAGTCGCCGCGCACTGGATAGCTTCATAAATCGCTTCATCGGAAAGGCCGGATTGCCGGGCTTTCTGAACATGAGCGGCGGTGCAGGGTCTGCAACCGTTAATATCGCTCAAAGACAGATTGATCAATTCTACGGTCATATCATCCAGAGAAGTCCCGTGAAACGTGTGTGCCCGCAACCCAACGCCCATCCCGTCAAATACGTCCGTGCCGCTGATGTCTCGAAATTTGAAGAGCACGTTGTACATCGAATTGGTCGCACCGACAGCCAGCGCTTCAGTCACTTCTGTGGTAGTCACATTGCGTGCGGCAGCAAATGTCTGCAGGTATTCCAGCCATTTTGTGCTGCCTGCCTGTCCCGCGACAGCACAGGCAATGAGTAATTTTCGTTTCTCATCAAGCTTTCCGGCAGTCAGTACAAACTTTCGGAAATTCATGAAGAAGTCATGGACGAATGCCGGCACGTTGCCCATGTACTGAAAAATCTCCGGAATCTCTGAGACTTCAAAGACTAAGCGGATGCGGTCGTACGTCTGAGCCGCTTTGTCAACAGCCTGTTCTGCGGAGACGGGAGTCACAAATGGCATTTCGACAATTTTCCGGAATGAAATTTTGCTGACTCTACTGGATTCTATGTGCTGACTGTTTGAACCACGAATCAACACGAATCAACCCAGCGCGGGCTTTGCCCGCAACCCATGGTTGAAGACAAAACTCAGGGACATTTACGACGGGAAAATGAAAAGCAGAAAAATTGATAGCAGAAAAATGTCGGCTTTCTGCATCCTGAATTCTTTGCAGGGAAATGAATGGCACAAAA
>JAYSPO010000849.1:0-1378 GCA_043722015.1 Candidatus Kuenenia sp.
ACCGACTTGCCGCAGAAACTCTGACTGCCCGCGTACACGATGGGTCGTTCCAGAGTTCAACACGACGTTACGCGTTTAGACCGTCGCAAATGATCACTCGACGTGGCGCTGCAGAATCAGAAAACGGGCGAGCCTTACGGGATTGAATCTGTGACGCATTGCCTGATCTGGATGACGGCAAGCAAGACGGTGCCGCAAAATGATGCGCAGCCGCTTTTCAAATTCCTGGGAAATACTTCTTCCACGGCCATTGACGCTTGCATTGCCGGACGTAATGCTCTCACTCTGCATCTGGGAAGGGAAAGTTGCCCTCTACCCCTACGCACAGGCTCAGCCCAGCTGAGTCGCACTCGCAACACGCAACACTTGCGGTCTCGAAGAGTGCACTGCACACCGGGAGACATGTCATGGCGAATGGCAGACTTCGGAAGGTATTGGCGGGATTTCATTTGCAGGTGAGCCAGCGTCGCAATCGGCGTGGTGCAGATCCCTGTTATGATGCGGTGACTGCGTCCTTTAGGGGGGCGCCGGCAGGTGGCTGACGTTGTTGGCTGAATGCATGTCAGAACTGCGGGGCAAGGGACGACGGCGGCGATCTTCATGGCGAATCGCCCAGCACGTTGATCCATGTGAGTCGAGGATACTCCTCTCCGGGATGGCTCCATTTGCAGTTGCCAATAGTTACAGCTTATCCAGGGACTCGTACACGGTTGCGGCGTCCGGGGTCCTCGCGAACGATTACGACATGGAAAGCAATCCCTTAACGGCGGCCCTCTACTCCAACGCGTCGCATGGCAATGTCACCCTCAATTCCAACGGTGGCTTCACGTATGTCCCGACGCTTGGGTATGTCGGCAGTGACAGTTTTCAGTACCGGGCACATGACGGGACGTCTTACAGTTCCGCCGCGACGGTGACTCTGACGGTCACGAATTCCTGGAGTACACAGACCAACGCCGAAGACCGTGTCTTTGAAACGGCTGACAACTTCGGGGCGGTTGATGTTGTTGGTTACACTGGCGATGCTCAGGTTTCTGCTCTTCTGGGAGACGGGCAGCGACTAATCTATTCCTCAAACAGTGATTCCACACCCATTATCGCCGTGGAAGTTGACTTCAACGGCGGCAGCCCGACATCCCTCGAAGGCATACTGACGTTCAATGGCGTGGCGGGCTCAACCGTCTACTACAACACGACCGGCATTTCCGGGACGACGCGGTTACGGTTCGCCCAGCAGGCCGATGCGACCAGTCTGGCTTCGGGGAAATACGCATGGTCGATGTCGTTGTCGGGAAAGTATTCCGACGGATCATCCAGCACGCGGGCGTACACCGGATCAAGTTATGTCGTGAACTGGAACACCAATTCCGAGGGTGAT
>JAYSPO010000850.1:0-1578 GCA_043722015.1 Candidatus Kuenenia sp.
GGTCATGCGACGGACATGAATGTCCATCCTACAGCAGATCGTCTCGCCCACCTTATCACTTTGCCAGGTTCACTCGCACCAGTTCCTTGTCGTTCCTGGCAAACACACTTTTCATGGCAAATGCCGGGTGTGACCAGATTGTCATTCGGCGCCCGACCGGGCGCGTCGGCTCAACCAGTTTGGCCCGACTGATTTCTTTGTAACCAGACTCAGACAAATTCGCAATAATCAGGTCGCCCTGTTCGTTGTGCAGGAAATAGCGATCGCCCTGTGGCACGATAAACGCATTCCACCAACGGCCTTCGCCCGTGGCCTCGCGCGTTTCCCAGACACGTTCACCAGTTTCCGTCTTCAGACATCGCAACTGGCCGTAGCTACAAATCCCGAAAATATTGTCCTGTGTGACAACCGGCGTCGGCATGATGGAATGCAGCTTGTCAGTTTGTTCTTCGTTGACACCATTACCTTTCCACAGGATATCAGCATGGTCCGCACCGACTTTCAGCATGTGCGGCCCTTCGTAGAACGACGTCAGAAACAACCGGTCGTCCAGTTTTCGCGGCATCGGCACGCAGAGTCCCGCCTTAATCGCCCACGGGACTTCCCACAACACTGTTCCTGTCTCAGGATCCAGCGAAGAGACGGCCGCCGGATGCCAGATAATTAATTGTCTTCGTCCTGCGAATTCGTAAATGACAGGAGGACAATAGCCGATTTCGGGATCATCCAGCGATCGCCACAATTCTTTTCCAGTCACCTTGTTGAAGCAGACGACGAGCCCGTTCTCCTTGCCGCCTACAAGCGTGATCAGCTTGTCGCCATCGACGAGCGGTGCCGCTGCCATGCCCCATGTCGGCATCACCGTGCCGAAATCTTTCTCAAATGACTTCTGCCAGATGATGGCACCGTCTTTTACATTCATGCAGAACATGTCGCCCTGGGCACCGATGAAGTAGACTCGATTTTCATCGATCACCGGCGTTGCACGGGGCCCGAAGGCATACTGAATCCTGTAGCGCACGTAGTATTCGTGCTTCCATAACGGTTTGCCGGTCTCTGCATCGAAGCACAAGAGGCGTTCCAATTCGCCGTCCGCAATACGATCGGTCAGAAAGACCCGCCCGTCCGCGACCGCCGGTCCTGAATATCCTTCTGCCACTTCGACTGACCAGACGCGGGGCAGCAATCCGTCAGTCGGAAACTTGTCCACAATCCCTTCTTCATGCCAGACACAGTCTCGCTCTGGTCCCCCCCATTGAGGCCAGTCATCGGCAATGCTGCTCAAGCTGAGGACAATCATCGCGGCAAGAATGCACGCTGCCACCCGGCCAGACAAGACGACGAACTTCAGGACCCGCGGAATTGTTGACATGAAAATTATTTCGCATTCACTGGAGAAAGGAGCGTTCCACCCATCATAAGTTTGACACACAGGAAGGCCGCGACCGGATAGTGGAACTGTAATTCAGGCAGCTGCTGAGTAAAACCGGAGAATCATAACGACGCAGATTGGGGAAAATGTCGCCATGAGCCACAACGCATTTTGTTCTGCCACGCGCTCACAGAAACGCGAGCCGG
>JAYSPO010000851.1:0-10829 GCA_043722015.1 Candidatus Kuenenia sp.
AACTCAGATGCTGGCCGTTCAATCCCGACACACGATGCATGACAAATGAACGACTGAGGCGAGCCATCGTTGTTGAAGCGGCGAGGCTGATGTATTCGCGGAATCAGACGGAGTATTATCGAGCCAAGCTGAAAGCTGCGAAGCGACTGTGCAAGGGCTGGATTAAGCCTGCCGAGTTGCCGACGAATGCGGAAATTCGGGACGAAATTCAGCGGATGGCGAATCTGTTCGAAGGCAGTTCCCGCTTCGACCGTCTGCGGGAAATGCGGGTCGAAGCGCTGCGAGTCATGCGACTGCTGTGTCGGTTCCGGCCAAAGATCATCGGCAGCACGTTCACCGGACACATTCGACACGGGTCCGACATCGATATTCACATTTTTGCCGCTTCGACCGAACCGATCGAGTCGTGCCTGGATGCCGAAGGCTTCGACTATCGCGTGGAACGCAAAGTCGTCCGCAAGCATGGTGAGGAGCGGATCTTTACGCATCTCCACATTCAGGATCGATACCCGATTGAACTGACGATGTACGCTCCGGACAAGGCCTCGTTCGCATTCAAGAGTTCCATCACCGGCAAAGCCATTGAACGCGCAACGCTTCCGGAATTTGAAGCGTTTCTAAAAGACCAGTACCCGGATCAGGATCTTGAAGGCGAAGTTCTTGCCGCCGAAGCGGCCATTGATCGATTTCAGGTCTATCGATCATTACTGCTTCCGCTGGCGAGTGTGATGCAGGGAAAGGTCCATCATCCGGAGGGCGATGTGCTGTACCATCTGCTGCAGTGTTATGTTCTGGCGGTCGATGAGCTTCCTTACGACGAAGAATTTCAACTGGCCGCACTGCTGCACGATGTCGGCAAGGGGCTCGATGCTAATGATCACGTCGGATCGGGGCTTGAGGCTTTGGAAGGCCACATCACTCCGCGAACTGCCTGGCTGATTGAACATCACATGGAGGCACATCAAATTCGCGATCGCACGATCGGTTTCCGAGCCCATCAGCGATTAAAAGCCTCACCGGACTATGAGACGCTGTTGCTGCTCAGCGAATGCGACAGAAATGGTCGTGTCCCTGGCGCACAAGTGCCGGAACTCGATGACGTTTTCGATGCATTGCGTGATCTGGAAAAATGTTAATGTAGGATGGACATTCATGTCCGTCGCATGGCCATGAAACACAATCGAAGCGAAGGATATTGTGCCTTGACAGCCGATCGATAATGCGACGACGTCGGGCCAATATCTCAGACATGAATGTCCAAGCTACGGGAATCGAAGGCAAAGCCAGCGTTACGTTTCCGGCACCGGTGGTTGGGCGGCGGAAAGAGCGGCGATGAGTTCGTCGAGGACAGCGGGACCGTCGGTTTCTTCGGCCGCCAGTGGCCAGTAGGCATCGTGGGCATCGACCACGCGGAGATGGCCCTTGTGCAGATGAGACAGCATCCGGATGAGTTTGGCGTCACGGTATCGACAAACCGCGTAGCCGGTTTCCAAATGGATGTTCTCGATCTTCCAGCCCAAAGCGCGGAGATTGAGTTCTCGGAGCTGCAGCATGCGGCGGGCCGCGGTGGGGACGGGCCCGAACCGGTCGCGAAGTTCTTCTTCCAGTTCACTCAGTTGTTCCAGCGAATTCGCCTGAGACAGTCGGCGATAGACTTCAATTTTGAGTTTCTGCTCGGCGATGTATTTGTCCGGAATAAAGTTGGACACCGGCAATTCGATTTTGCAGTGACGTTGGTATCGCAACGGTTCCTTCTTCAGGGTTCGAACCGAGTTTTCCAGCAATTGACAGTACAACTCATAGCCAACCGCAGCAATATTCCCGCTCTGTTCTGTTCCCAGAATATTGCCGGCGCCGCGAATTTCAAGGTCGCGCATGGCGATGCGGAAGCCAGCCCCGAGTTCGCTGTATTCTTCGATTGCTTTCAGACGGCGCGTGGCTTTGGTGGTGACGGTGCGGCCGTCTTCCAGCAGCAGGTAGCAGTAGGCTCGGTGGCGATCGCGACCGACGCGACCGCGAAGCTGATGCAGATCGGCCAGACCGTAGATATCGGCCTGATGGATGAACATGGTATTGGCATTCGGGATGTCCAGCCCGCTTTCGATGATCGTCGTGGCCAGCAGGATGTCGGCCTTGCCGTTGACGAATTCGATCATCGCGGCCTCCAGATCGTCTTCGTGCATCTGTCCATGTGCGATCGTCAAAGATGCCTCAGGCACGATGCGTTTGAGCCGCTGGGCGATCTGTTCGATATCGTGGACGCGATTATGCACGAAGTAAATCTGACCGCCACGATTCAATTCGCGAATGATGGCGCTGCGCACGAGTGATTCGTCAAACCGACCAACGCGGGTTTCGATGGGCATTCGATCCCGAGGTGGAGTTGTCAGGCTGCTGATGTCGCGGATGCCGAGCAGCGACATGTGCAGCGTACGCGGGATTGGAGTCGCCGTCAGCGTCAATACGTCAACCTCCGCTCGGATGTGTTTCAGGCGTTCTTTCACCTTGACGCCGAACTTTTGTTCTTCGTCAATCACCAGCAGGCCGAGATCCTTGAACTTGATGTCTTTCGAAACCAGGCGGTGCGTTCCGATGACGACATCAACCGCGCCCTCTTTCAGGCGTGCGATGATGCGATTCTGTTCGGCGGCGGTGCGGAAGCGGGACAGCATTTCCACCGTGACGGGAAACTCGGCCATCCGCTGGCTGAATGTGCGAAAATGCTGTTCCGCCAGCACGGTCGTGGGGACGAGCACGGCGACCTGACGACCACTATCGACGGCTTTGAAGACGGCACGCATGGCAACTTCTGTTTTTCCGAAACCCACATCGCCGCAGATCAGACGATCCATGGGCTTCGGCTGCTCCATATCCAGTTTCAGATCCGCGATCGCAGAGACCTGATCGACGGTTTCAGTGAACGGAAATGCCTTGTCGAATTCCTGCTGCAGATGCGTATCCGGGGGGCACTGCAGGCCTGGCCGCGATGCACGTTCCGCCTGCAGTTTCAACATGTCGGTGGCCATGTCGGAAACGGCTTCAGCGACCTGATCCTTTTTCTTCAGCCAGGACGTGCCCCCGTATTTGGTGAGTTCGGGCGATGTTTTGGCGGGGCCGATATATTTCTGCACCAGATGAATGAGTGAGACCGGCACGTAGACGATCACGCTGTCACGGAATTCCAGCAGCATGTGTTCTTCCTGCTGGCCGCTGTTTTCGACCTTGGCCATGCCACGATACTTTGCAATTCCGTGCGCCACATGCACCACCAGGTCGCCGTCCCGGAGATCAAGGAAGCTGTCGATCGCTCTCGAATCTGTGCGCTTCTTCCGCGTCGGCGCACGAGTTGCTGCGCGGGAAAAGAGTTCGTTGTCGCTGATCACGAGCAGACCATGCTTGAGCAGTCGAAACCCGCGTCGCAGCCGGCCTGTGGTCAGCCGGATTCGCGACGCCAACGCAGTGCTTTGCGAGGTGTCGGTCTCTTTGATCAGTTCGTGTAGTCGTTCGTGTTCGCCTTCATTATGACAGCAGAGCAAAACGTGATCGTCGGGTCCGAGCAGCTCAGACAGCTCGACAAGGGCATCGCGACGACTGCCGGAAAGACGCTCAATCGGTTCGATACTCAGATGACAGGCTGTTTCATAACTGTCGGCTCCGAGAGCATCGATCGTGACCGAAGGGAATTCTGTCAGTCGAGCCATTGTGGCATCGACGCTGTACAGGCCGACCGGGCTTGAAAGCCGCTGCAGATACATGCGGCCTTCGCTGATGGATTGCTGCAGGTCGTTGAGGACGACGATTGTTGAAGGAGGCAGCGAATCGATGAGACTCTCCGTCGGCCCGGAAAAAACAGGCGATGGTGTGTCATTCGCATTGGACCGGGGGGCTGACGCCGCCCCGCTCGCCGTGCGCGGCGTCGGTGTTGTGGCGGTCAGTGAGATGCTCTTCATGTCTTCCAGTCGCCGTTGACTCTCGACGTTGAAAGAACGGATCGATTCGATTTCATCGCCGAACAGTTCGATCCGAATGGCATCGGGTTCTGACGCCGGAAAAATGTCCAGAATCCCGCCGTGAATACAGAACTCACCAGGAAGTTCGACGGCTGTGACTCGTTCAAATCCACGGGCGATCAGCCATTCGATCAATTCATCCAGCGGCAGTTCGTCGCCGACGGAGATGGTGCGTGTGGCGGCCTTGATGGCGTCACGGGCAGGCACCGGCTGCAACAGGGCCGGAACACAGGTCACGACCAGAGCAGGCGTCCGATCGACCTGATTCAGGCGACTCACGACGGCCAGGCGGGCAGCATAGACGGCGTCTCCGGCATCAATGGCTTCCGGCAGACTTTCCCATGCCGGGAACAACAACACGGGCGACTTTGTGAGGTCCGACAATTCGTCGATGAATTCTTCTGCGTCGCGAATTGTGGGCAGCACAACCAGGTGCGAGCGCGTCGGGTCAGCAGCAGCGATCGCCGCCAGACTCAGCGCGCACGACGAACCCCAAGCGCCGTCAATGGTTGCACTCTGCCCGGAATGCAGTGAGGTTACAACCTCAGCAAACCCGGGAGCCTTTCCCACCAACGCCGTCAGTTCAGCAAGAGTCGAAGGAACCTGCCGTCCTGCAATAGCCATGACGGCGGGATTATAAACTGCCTGCGGCGGGATACGAGTCTACCACGCCGCGATGCCGGAAATAAGAGTGCAACAATCAAGGATCCCGCGTTTAGGCTCGCGTCGAGTATCACGCAACGCTTACGGCACCAGGACTCCGTTCACGATAATCTGTCCGTTGTTGGCATTGGCCGGCATGAAGAATGGCACCAAAAAGCCGTTACCCGCCGCACCGCTCTGCCGGATGACCACAAGGTTATTGATATTGCCAAACAGCTGGACCACACCTGTGACCTGGCTGAAAATAATTCCGCGATCTGCAGCGGTGCCGAAGTCAGCCAGGCCGATACGGTTGCCCTCAATGACGAACGTGGAACTGGCGGCTGTCCGCACGAACTGGATTCCCGTTGCACCATCGGCGCTGGAAACAATGTCATTGTTGACCACAGCAAGACCTGTATCACGTGTGAGCGTATACCGCAGGCCGGTCGGTCGACCACCGACCACATTACCAAGATTTCCACCATCACCAATTAACAGCTGGTTATTGGCCGTTCGGTATTGTTGCGTATTCATCAACGCCGGACCATCGATTCGAACATCGACTGCTCCGAAGTTCTGGGTCACATTATTGACGTTGATCTGATTATTCTGAATCGAAAGCTCGACCTCATCAGTCGTTGATCGCGTACGATAGCTGATCGCCTGGGCCTCATTGACCGAGTTCATGTTAAACGTATTGCCATCGATGTGGGACCGCACTGGTCCGTCCCAATCAAAGATGAGTGCATAGTCCAACGTCGGATTTGCATCAATCGGATCGACTGTAGTTGGGTCAGAGGTATCCGTGACCGCAAATGTGTTGCGGTAGAGATCCGTCTGGATGGCGGCCCCGTTCGCAGTGACATTCGATTGATTGATGACAATGACGTCGTTTGTGGCAGAGTTAAAATCTGTATCCTGAATCAACACAACAAACGGATCAATTGCCTGTGCGAATCTGGTAATAATATCGGGATCGAGCTGCACCGTGTAATCCAGCAGGATTGTTTGGCGCCCGACGGCTGCATCGTCACCGTTGTTATCAAATATCGAATTTTCAATGTCCAGACCCATCAGGTCCTGGCTGTCGAGTCCGCGAATATCGGAATCTTCGACAGTCGTGGCCACGAGCGAAAGGGATTGTTTTTCAGTGTCGGGGATACCCGCGGCGGTTTCAGTGTTGCGGACGCGAATCCCGAATTCATTATCCTGGAGTTGCATGAAGCGAAGAGCCACCTGACCTGCATTGCTGAGGAAGACCCCGGCGGCATCATTGTTATCAATCCCGTCGCCCTTGGCATTGCCGATCACGCCCCCGTCGCCGGGCACAGGATTCACAATGATCGGACGCGGATCGACGAGAAATGACTTGAATCCGGTCTTGTTGGTCTCAACCAGCCGAATGCCGTAGTCCGGAGAATTGGTACTCGTCACGCTGTTGAGCCTGATGTCGATCCCGGTGTTTTCAATATCGACGGCCGCCGCATTGTCTGTGACAACTGTACCTCTGCCGATGCGAATACTGGTGTTGTCCAACCCGAAGAGTCCGATGCCGTCGAAGGATTCGACGTTGATCAGCCCAAAGCTGACGGCACCGGTATTGTTGACAACATTGATGCCCGCGCCGCCAGGGG
Source organism: Candidatus Kuenenia sp. (assembly GCA_043722015.1). Taxonomy (GTDB): domain Bacteria; phylum Planctomycetota; class Planctomycetia; order Planctomycetales; family Planctomycetaceae; genus SXXK01. The sequence goes on from JAYSPO010000851.1 coordinate 6,290, forward strand.
CACCGCCTTGCGAGTTGACGATGTCAGTGGCTTGGACGCTGATTCCGCCTGAGTTTCCAGTGAATGACATTGCGGCAAACTGCGACGGAAGTACATCGTCGTTCAGGATGTTTGTCAGGTCTGTTGCTGCACTACCGAACTGGACCGCACCAGAGGAATTTGTCACCAGAATGCCTTCCTGCAGGCGTCGGCTGATTTGGGTCGATCTCTGGAACTGCACGGCACCGGCATTCGTGTTGATTTCAATGGACGCGAGGTCTGTGGCGTCGATAGAAACATTGCCCAGAACATTGACTCCGCTGCCAGCCAGATTGTTGCTGATATTGATACCATTGCCGTTACTTCCGCGGCCCGCAGCCCCAGGCGCGATGATCAGGTTATCCCGAAAAGTCACAAAGCTGCCGGCCAGTTGATCGTGGACGGAGACTGCCGATTGCGGACCCGCTCCGAGGCCCAGTGCGTTGATCGTTACGACATCTGAAAAGATTGCTACCCCGGATGACTGGCGAACTTCAATCCCTTCGGCATTGCGATTCGTAATCAGCAGAGCGTCGGTGAAATTCACCTGCCCCGAGGCATTGCTGATGAGGACGCTCTGGAGTGCCGCATTATCGATCGTGATCTGTGCCAACTGTGCGTTGGTCTTGTTGAATGTGTAGACGCCGGCGCTATCGATGATCGCGATCCCGTTACCCGTGCTGTTGGCGACGGAGACGTTATCAATCGTCGCTGAACCTCCCGTGTTGTTCTGAATCAGGATGCCGCCGCCACCTGTGGTGGTATTGTTCGAGTTCGTCATGTCAACCCGACCACCCGTCATGTTCTCGATCGTGACCGCTGGTTGTGCAGAGGTGTTGGAGAGCGATGCCAGCCCGAAGATATTCGTGGCGCCACTCGCGGCGCGATCCGTGGAGCCGAAGGTCACGATACCATTGCCACCATTCACATGGAACAGCGGACCGGTCGCTGCGGCGCTGGACACCAGCGTCGTATTTGTAATCCTCGTCGAATCAATTGTGTTCAGCAGGCTGATTCCGGAAACACCGGCATTTTGTACGAGGACATCGTTGATGATCATGTCACCCACGCCGTTACCAAAGATTCCGCTGCCCGTCGGGCTATCGATGATAAAGCCGGAGAACTGACTGTCCTGAGCCATGGTGACCGTGTTGCCCAGAGTATTGCTGAGCGTTGGTCGCAGGAAGGTCGGGTTGGCCGCGAAGGTCGGTGACTTTGGCAGTGGAATCGGAGTCGGCGTTCCGAGAAGGTCCACGATGATCGTAGAATTGGTGTTACGCCCCGGCTGAATAAAGCCCTCTCCAATGACCTGCTGGCCCGGCAGCAGATTGACGACGTTTTGCGGTGCCGCATTGAACACACTTCCGGCATGCACGAAGACAATGTCGGTGCCTGCTCCCAGGCCCTGAGTCAAAAGATCGAATGGATTGTTCACGGTCCCGTTGAAGACAGGGCCCGTCGCGTTGCTGTTGACATGCGCGACTGTCAACGGTACTCCGCCAGTTGTTGTCGCCAGTTGACCTGCTGCGGTGATGTCGGTCAGCGATGCCAGGACATTCATGTTGCGACGAACGGGATCACGGAACCGTTGAATTGCCGAACGCTTCGTATGTTCCTGACTGTGGAAACCGCCCAGATGCACGACAGCGCTGAAAGACACGGTCGTGTCGAATAATTTGTCGTCTGTGACCTTCAGGCCAAGTTCCAGCCAACCACCGATATCGGCCTGCACCCGGGAAGACCAGCCGGTAAAACCAGGAATGTTGGCACCTTCGTAATGATAGCCACCGCCAAAGGCCCTGACATCAAAGCGTTCGGAAAGTTCGCCAGGCAAAAGGAAACCCGCTTCAGCATCGAACCCTTTCAGTGCCTCGGCGAATGTGTCAATTCGGTCGAATGTGATATTTTGACCTGTAAACGCCACACTCCCGGGATCCACACGCTGGCCGGTCAGGGTCGGGACGCTGGAGAATGGCTGATAGTAGTTCCCCCTCGCCTCCCAGTTATTCGCAAGCAGTTCTGCGCCTACGCCCCATTGTTTCAGATGAGCGCCAGTCAGCTGGTCGGCGTCAAAGTAGCTGTTCGCACCAACGACAACATCCCAGGCAGAAATATAGTGTCGAGAACCACCACCAAAAGCCCATGCCAGCTGCCCCTCGTTGGCCATGGACAGCCTGGAATCGCCAAAGAACAACCCATCTTCGACGTTGAAAAACGGTGTCAGATTGATATGGCTGATGGATTGAGTTCGTCCAAGCGTGGGGCCAGTCGTGTGGCCTCCGCGAAACTGAACCCCGAATCCGTCACGGTTGTAATCCTTGACTTCGGACGCGGAGCCGGTTGGCGTTCTGCCAAAACTGTAGGCGTCGTCCTGAGACAACGCTGATCCGCAACTGGTCATAAGTCCCACCAGAGCTGCCGCTCGGGATAGTTTCTTCAGCCAGCGATTGGGGTTCTGAACGATCTTCATGACGTTCCTCAAACCAAGGTTGCGATCCGCTTCACCGATCTGATGTCGCGAAGGACAAGCCCCGGGGGAAGCCTGTCCATGATCACTGGTGCTTGTTGAGTCTCCAACTGGTCCCCGGACTTCGAACTTCATATTCGAACCAGAATCCGGGATCAGCCGTGTCGATAGAGACGCCACGCCAAGACAAGGGCGGAACTTCTCCATCAAGAGACGCCGCCCGTTGTAACTCTGCCCGGAAACGCCATCAACAGGGTTTGCCGGGTTCGTGGTCCTAAATTTCTTGCAGTTTCCTGGTGGGGTAGGATCCATCTGCCGAAATCCGAAACACGGCCCACAGGCTCGGCAGCTTTCGCCTGTTTGGGAGATGCATGGTTGGGTCTTGCGCAAGAATAAAACTGATCGTATGTCCACTTAATTGGACCAGTAGACCAAGACTCCTGGCTGCCGGGAGCTTGGGCCAGTCAGGCGACTGAAAAACGGGCAAAATCTCTGGTTCAAAGCGGCTACGGCTTGGAGTTATACCTCACGCGGCCATGAATGACACGATTCCGAGATTCTGCAGAGCGACATGTCGGAGAAGCGTTCAGTCTGTCCTTTGTTTTTTTCGTGCGTTTCATTCGGTTGGCCCCATTCGGTTGTGGAAGTTGAGAGTGCATAGCCAAGAGGGCCGGCATTACCAGAATCAAGATCTGAGGCATGACTGGTCGGCACATTGGCGAATTGGGCAGTCTGAAATTACGGAAACCGCGATCTACATGTCCTCCGGCGCGAATCCTTTCGCTCAGACGGGAGTTTCTCCATTTCCGGCTGGAGAATTTCCGGTCGATAGCGAATTTACGGTCAGTCAGTCGTTCCATTGACAGAACATCAGTCCGCCGAATCTACTTTTTCAACGCAGGTTTTCACATGCATTTCCCTCCGAGCTATCCTCACGGACGTTTTGCCGGTTTTTGCGGACAAATTCTGCTTTCGCTGTCACTCGCGATCGCTGGGATTTGTCTTGTTCCGGCAGTCAATGGTCAAACAAAGTCTGATGAGAAAAAGGAAGAAAAAGGGTTCACGCTGATCGAAGAGGGGACTCGTCCGCTCGCCACGGTCACGTTTGCCAGTGCCGACCGTTTTGTAGAAGAAGCTCGCTATATCTTTGACGTAGCGGGGACGCCTGATGCCTTTAAGTTTGTGGAAGAATGGCTGTCTGGATCGTTGAATGATCTTGAGGGCTTCAATCGCGAAAAGCCGTTTGGAGTGATGGTCTATTTGCCAGTGGCATTTCCACCGCTTCCGGAATTCATCGGCTTTGTGCCGGTCGATTCCGTGGAAGCCGCGACAAAGTTAGTCGAGAAAGCTCCGGTCGTCATCAGCAAGGGCAGTGAGGAGGGCCGATATGAAGTCATTGGTCCGAACCGCACGTATCCAATTTTGCTCCGCGACGGCTACGCATTCATCCCGTTGGGCAACGACCCTCCAGAAGAGGCACTCGACCGCAAACTGCCCAATCCAGCCCAACTGCTGGCCAGCCAGGCACAGCAATTCGATGTGTCCGTGACTCTGGATGTGGACTCGCTGCCGATCGCGACACGTACGCTGCTGATGAGCGTCATCACGTCCGGAATCTCGACACAGTTGCAACAGCGAGACGATGAACCTGAAGGTGCGTATCGTATCCGCAAGACCGAAGGCGCTCGCGCACTCGATGCTTTGAATACATTCATCATGGATTGTCAGAAGATTACGATTGGCCTGGATGTTGTGCAGGAAGAACATGCCGTGAACATCGATTTTGTGGTCGATGCTCTGGAAGGCACGAAAATGCTGAAGGAAATCCTGCAGTCAACTGAGCGACCAAGCTACTTCATACCGCTTCTGGACGAAAACGCGGCTGTGTCCCTTTCCATGTCATCCATGATGGCCGACCGCGACAAGGAAGCCTACATCGAAATGATGGATGGCATCCGGATGGAAGTCACACGACTCATCGAAGAAAATAAGCTCGGTGCCACACCGGATGAAAATAGTCCGATTGGAAAGGGTCTCTCCGCGATTCAGAAGAGT
>JAYSPO010000852.1:0-1480 GCA_043722015.1 Candidatus Kuenenia sp.
GAGCGAATTCACAGCTCAGGCAGCATGGCAGACAACGGCAATGTTCACTCCGAAGAAGCATGAAGGCTGCGCAAAAGCCAGTCATGGTCCTTCTGCCGCGGACGGTACTCCCGAGTCGCTGAATACTTCACGTTCGATCGAAAACCTTGAGAAGAATCAGATCGTTCTGGGTGCTGATGTCGCTGAACGATCAGCATTCTCCGACGGCGATACGGTCGAAATGCTGGGTGGCAGGTTTACGGTGCTTGGGACTCTGTCTCGCACCGGCACGGTCGATGATTCGCGAGTATTCGCCCATCTGCATACCGTGCAGGAACGGGCAAAGACGGGCGAAGTGGTCAGTGCCATCGAGGTCATCGGATGCTGCGAAGATGCCGCTGGTGACTTGGTCCCGGAACTGAGCAAGTTGCTGCCGAATGCCCGAGTCGTCACGGTGTCGCAGGTTGTCCAGACACAGGTTGGCGTCAATCGACTGATGGCCGGAACCTCCTGGTTTGTGCTGGGCATCCTGGTCGTCGTTGGAGGAGCAAGTCTGGCAAGTGCGATCGCGGCCAATGTTCGAGAGCGGCGACGAGAAATCGGGACACTCATGGCGATCGGGGCGACTCCCGGTTTCGTGCTCAGGCTATTCCTGATGAAGGCAATGATCCTTGGTGTGACCGCCGGAATGATTGGCTGCCTGCTGGGGCTTGTGACGGCAATGATCGCTGGCCCGCATTGGGCGGGAGTTGACATCACACCGCTGTGGAATCTGGCACTTATGGCAATTGTTGCGGCAACGGTTGTCGCTGTTTTGGCCGCCTGGATTCCCGCTCGTCAGGCAGCGAAACTGGATCCTTGTCTTTGTTTTCAGGAGGTGTGATCGATGATCAGACTCGAAAATGTCGTTCGCACGTACGTCCGCCACGGTCAGACCGTGACTGCTCTGCAATGCGAGCACCTGCAGATTCAAGCAGGTGAATATGTTGCTATCGTTGGTCCCAGTGGGAGCGGTAAAACAACACTGCTGTCACTGTTGGGCGGGATGCTGTCGCCGACTACCGGTCGAATCTTTCTGGATAACTGGTCGCTGTATGACCAAACCGTTACCGCACGTTCGGTGATTCGACTCAGACAAATGGGGTTTGTGTTTCAGACATTCAACCTGATCCCGTATCTGACCGCATTGCAGAATGTTCAGATTCCATTAGGTTTAAACGGCGACGCTCGGGACGTGCAGGAATTGTTGGCAACGACCATGCTGCGTCGTTTCGGCTTAGGGGATCGACTGAACCATAAGCCATCGGAACTGAGCGTCGGTCAACAACAGCGAGTGGCACTGGCCAGAACACTTGTGAATGATCCGCAGATTATTTTGGCGGATGAACCAACTGGAAATCTGGATCCAGACAGTCGAGAAGTGGTCCTTAAAGCATTTGATGATTGCCATGCCGAGGGCCGTACCATTGTCATGGTGACCCACGATCTGGCTGCAGCGGCA
>JAYSPO010000853.1:0-2999 GCA_043722015.1 Candidatus Kuenenia sp.
TGCGTTTCCGTCGAATTCCAAAACTACGTCGCCGCTTTTCAGACCGGCTGTTGCGGCAGGGCTTCCGACTCGTACATCGGTTACAACTGCTCCGCGGACCGTGTCCAGGCCAAGTTGCTTTGACATGGAACTATCGATGGATTGAATGCCTACTCCAAGGAATGCTCTTTGAACTGTTCCGTGAGCCATCAGCTCGTCACCGATCCAACGTGCAAGATTGACGGGGACTGCAAAACCGATTCCTTGATATCCGCCGCTGGTACTGGAAATCGCTGTGTTGATGCCGATCACTTCTCCGTCTAGATTGACGAGCGGTCCGCCGCTGTTGCCAGGATTAATAGCAGCGTCGGTTTGCAAAAACTCCTCGCGTGCGGTGATACCGATTCCGCGTGATTTGGCGCTGATAATGCCTGCGGTGACAGTTTCATCCAGTCCGAAAGGTGCTCCCACCGCAATGACCCAGTCGCCGACATCTAGCTGATCGCTGTTGCCGATTGATGCAGTTGGAAGACTAGGAGCCGATTCAATCTTGACGACTGCGATGTCGGACTTTGGGTCCGTCTTCCACTGTGTCGCTTCGAATTCACGACCGTCGTGAAGTTTGATCAGCAGCTTGTCCGCTCCGTTTACCACATGGTTGTTGGTCAAAATAATGCCTGCTGAATCAATGATCACTCCCGACCCCATGCCAATTCGTTTCGGTCCGCTTGGCGTCTTGGACTTACTTTCCGGCACGCCCTCAAAGAATCGCTTGAACATCGGATTGTCTCGGAACTCTTCCGGCAACTGCCCCTGCTGGCCCATGTCCTCATGTTTCGTCGAAATCGATTGAATCGTCACGACCGATGGCATCACCTTTTCCGATGCTCCGCGAAAGGCACCGGAGAGTGATTTGGCATAATTGTGCGATGCTACGTGTTGATCAGACTCCTTGCTTCCGACCGATCGGTCTTTCCAATTGATCGTTGATCCGGATGTCGCAGTGGACGCCCCATTGTTGATCGTGCTGGCTCCAACGTAGACTGTCGACAGCATTAATCCTGCTGCTATCCATTTGAATGATGTGAGTTTCATGCTTATTCTCCCTGTTCAGTCAGAATTCCAGGCATCAAACCGCTCGGCGACAGCAGAGCTATGGGGGTTCACAGACTGATTCTGAACTGGACATCTTAAAAGCAAGTCGCGTGCCATTGTGAAAAACTGACAATCAACAACGGGGTTACGCACGACCGAAAAGTACCAGTACCAGTCCCAATCGCTTATTGGAAACACAGAGACAGTAGAGGGCACAGAGTAATGTTCAGCATTATTCAACTCTTTCTCTGCGATCTCTGTGCCTCTGTGTTTCAAAAACGGCGGCGAGTGCCGTGCCGCTCACGGGAAAAAGTTCGGGGCGGATTGCCTCGTGGGGCAATCTGCCTCAATGCGACCAGCAACTCTCACGATGCTTGTTATTTATTAGATGGGTCAGGCTGTTTTAGGTGACGGTATAAGGTCTTGCGATCCACACCCAGGATTCGGGCTGCCTCAGTCCGATTTCCCTGAACACTTTCCAACACGCGACGAATATAACGCTGTTCGACGGCCTCTAGAGTCTGCAACTCGGCGGGATTCGACGTATCTATTTGGAATGCTGATGGTCGGTAGTTGCGAATGCGTTCAGGAAGATCATCGACAATCAACTTTTCGAATTCGGTCAGTGCAACCGCTCGTTCCATCACATTCCTTAGTTCACGTACGTTGCCTGGCCAGTCGTAATTCAACAACCTTTCCGCTACCGATGGAAGAAAGTCATTCACATTCTTGCTCATCTCGCGAGCAAACGACTGCAGCAGGCTGCGTGCTATCAACAGTAGGTCGGTTCCGCGAGACCTCAACGGTGGAAGTTCTAGTTGAATAACGTTGATCCTGAAATAGAAGTCTTCGCGGTAACGCCCCTCGTCTACGGCAACTTCAAGATCACGATTGGTAGCAGTTAAAATCCGCGCATCGAACGGAATCTCTTTGTCGCTACCGACCGGTCGCACAGTCCGCTGTTCCATGGCTCGAAGCAGTTTTGCCTGTAGAGTTAATGGAAAGTCGCCGATCTCGTCGAGCAACAAAGTGCCACCCTGAGCCTGCTGAAACAGTCCCTTTCGGTCCGTGCGCGCGTCGGTAAAAGAACCTTTGGCATGCCCAAATAATTCGCTCTCTAGCAGGTTTTCGGGAATTGCCGCACAGTTGATTGCGACGAAGGGCCCATCCCTCCGTGCGCTGTTACGATGAATGGCTTGTGCGACAAGTTCTTTTCCTGTCCCGCTCTCTCCAGTGATCAATACGTTCGCGTTGGTAGGTGCAATTTTTCGGATCTGATGGAAGAGTTTCTGCATCACAGAACTCGCTCCAATCAATGCTTCGAAACCATCTGCTGGCTGGAGCTTATCTGACAGTCGGCGAACTTCCTCCTGTAAATTGTGGTGTCGAACAGCTCGATCCATGACGACGGCCAATAATTCCATTTCGACCGGTTTCGTCACAAAATCCCATGCGCCGGCTCGAATAGCTTCTATGGCAGTTTCCATGCTGCCGAATGCCGTCATGACAACAACCGGGATGTCCGGACGATTCGCGATAACCCGTTCACACAGTTGCAGACCATTGACATCGGGCATGTGCAGGTCGGTGAGCACGACCTGAGCATCCGTCGTTGACATCGCCTCCAGGGCTGCGGCTGCAGATGTGAACCCGCTGACCTTATATCCCCGCAAGGCGAGATCGGTTTGGAGCAGCTCCACCATGCTCCGTTCGTCATCAATCACCAGAATATGACCCATCATGACTGCGCCTCCAATGGCAAAACTACTGCGAACGTGGTGCCTTGTCCGCGAACACTTTGAACCGTCATCCACCCTCCGTGTTCCGCCACACTTCCATGAGCAATGGACAATCCTCGGCCCGTACCCTGACCGATGTCGCGAGTGGTGAAGAATGGCTCAAACACGTGCGGGAGGTCGACCTCC
>JAYSPO010000854.1:0-15085 GCA_043722015.1 Candidatus Kuenenia sp.
ATGAAGAGATCATTCCCTCCGGGCATGAACTATGAAGTCACCTACGACGTTTCAAGATTCCTGGATGCCTCCATCGAGAAGGTGCTGCACACTCTGTTCGAGGCATTTGTGCTGGTCTCACTGGTGGTCTATGTGTTCCTTGGGGACTTTCGCAGCACACTGATCCCGACACTGGCGGTGCCCGTTTCGCTGATCGGGGCCTTCTTTTTTATGCTGGCATTCGGCATGTCGATCAACCTGATTACACTCTTTGCTTTGGTGTTGGCGATCGGGGTCGTGGTCGACGACGCGATTGTTGTGGTTGAAGCGGTCCACGAAAAGATGGCAACAAAACACCTCGGGCCCTATCAGGCAACCCAGGAAGTTATGCATGAGATCAGCGGCGCGATTATCGCCATCACGATGACGATGACCGCCGTGTTTATTCCAGTGACTTTCATGCCCGGGCCAGTCGGTGTGTTTTATCGTCAGTTCGGTCTCACAATGGCCATGGCCATCGTACTCTCTGGATTGGTGGCCCTGACGCTTACGCCGGTACTCTGTGCAATGATTCTGAAGCCCCACAGCCACGGCCACCAGGAACAACATGGACTGATTGGTTTCATTAACCGTTGCATCAAGAGGATTGCGGGGCGATATGCCAATGTGGTGCGCGGTGTGTTGTCTATGATCCTCGGCGCGGCGACGGGGGCCGGCTTCTTCTACCTGCTGCAGATTGAGTTCGTCCACGAGTTGGTGACTGAGCAGATCGAGCTTACCGAAACAAGAGAGATGATGATGGCTGGCGTGGTTGCCGTCCTATTCATGTTTACGTTCCGATCAGTGTTTTCGGGTAGCGAGCCGCAAGAAATTAAGAAACGTGGCCCTCTGGGAATCTTCCTGCATGCGTTCGACCGCGGTGTCAACTATGTAACAGGTGGATACGCCGCAATCCTTCGCCGAATCATCACTCGTCGTTTGCTGACGATGATTCTCATTGGGCTCTTCAGTTATGGAATTCTGTTTGTGAATAATGTGCTCCCCAGTGGATTCATTCCGTTGGAAGATCAGGGCATGATCTATGGAATCGTGCAGACGCCGCCAGGTTCGACGCTTGAGTACACCAACTCGAAGAGCCACGAGCTGGCAGAGATGTGCAAAACCATTCCTGAAGTCACGAATGTTTCATCGCTGGCCGGATACGAAGTTTTGACAGAAGGCCGCGGATCCAACGCGGGGACGTGTATCATCAACCTGAAGAACTGGTCCGATCGCGAACGAACCTCCAGGGAAATCATCGAGGAACTCGAAGAAAAAGGGCGTGAGATTTCCAACGTGAAGCTCGAGTTCTTTGAGCCGCCAGCGGTTCCGGGCTTTGGTGCAGCCGGGGGATTCTCGGTGTGTTTGCTCGATAAGACAAACAGTGACGACTACGACCGGTTCGGAAAGATATCCGATGACTTCATGGCTGCGCTGGCAAAACGTAAAGAGATGAAAGGGTTGTTCACGTTTTTTGCCAGCAACTATCCACAGTATGAAATCATTATCGACAATGACATCGCGATGCAAAAAGGAGTCTCGATCGCCGACGCAATGGATAACCTCTCGATCGTGGTGGGCAGTACATGGGAGCAGGGCTTCGTTCGCTTCAACCAGTTCTATAAAGTCTATGTCCAGGCCGCGCCGGAGTTCCGTCGGTTTCCCGAAGACCTGGACAACCTGTTTGTGATCAACGATGAAGGCGAAAATGTCCCTTACTCGGCATTCATGAGCCTTAAGAAGATGCAGGGCCTGAACGAAATCAACCGCTACAACCTTTATCTCACCTCCATTATTCAAGGAGCGCCGTCTGCGGGCTACAGCACTGGTCAGGCCATCGATGCGATCAAAGAAGTCGCCGCAGAGACATTGCCTGAAGGTTACGGCATCGGTTGGCAGGGCCTGTCTTATGACGAAGCGAACAAAGGCAACACGGCGATCTTCATCTTCGCGATCGTGGTCGTGTTCGTGTATCTCGTTTTGGTTGGACAATACGAAAGCTTCCTGTTGCCACTACCTGTGATTGCATCTCTGCCGGTCGGATTGTTCGGATCCTTCTTGTTCCTCAAAGCAATGGGGTTGGCAAATGACGTCTACTGCCAGATTGGCCTCGTGATGTTGGTGGGGCTGCTTGGAAAGAACGCCATTCTGATCATCGAGTTTGCTGTTCAACGCCGCCATGACGGGTTGTCGATTATGGAGGCTGGCATCGAAGGCGGCAAACTGCGATTCCGACCGATTCTGATGACCTCGTTCGCCTTCATCGCAGGACTGATTCCATTGGTCCGCGCTACAGGGCCTGGAGCGATCGGTAACCGGACTATCGGTACCACCGCAGTCGGTGGGATGCTACTGGGAACTGTGATCGGGGTCTTTTTGATTCCTGGATTGTATTATCTGTTCGCCAAAATGGCCGACGGAAAGAAGCTCATCCGTGACGAGTCTGACACTCCGCTTACTGAGCGATTCGAGCATGAAGCACATGAGCTTAAGTAGTCTTGACAGCGATGATAAGCAATGAAACGCAACCGCGGATGAATCGTGACGATCAGTAAAACCCTCTCAATTTACGATTAAGAAGTAAATGCAGGAAATCGCGACTGGGCAGACACGACCTTTGGACGCAAAAACCCGAATGCGCAAGACAGGAAGTGGAAGAAAACCCAATAGAATGTCGTTGGATCCGCCAGAAATCCGGTGACAAACGTCATATTCTGGAATGACGATTATAGTTTTTGGACCGATCACACAGGATATGTGGCCCACGTATGATCAACTTATTTAATCTGCCTTTGCCGATGAATCAACAATCTCCGATCTCCACAACGCCACACCGATGAAACATGAGAGTGATCGGTGTCGCGCGAGATGTTGACTTAAATCCGTCCGCTTCATCCTTGCTCTACTTTGGTTGGAATCTGCTAACGGCCTCCGGGCCATATGAAAAACAAACCATCGCCACAAACGCAATCGATGTGATGTTTGTTGGCAATTTGGATTGAGGCTAGCGATTTCAACGCTTCAATGATTTGTTGGCAGGATTGCTGACAGTCGTAAACCGCTCAAGGATGGGCCTGATGAATCGTGATATCACTACTGCGGATTGCAGTCGCATTTACCTCGCTCTTCGGACTGCCATCGTTTCTCTTACGTTGCTGACGATTCCGGCATGTAATATCCCGAACCTTCGCGGGGCACGTCACGGAAGCACGGCACCGGATAGTTTCAACATAAAAACCAATGTTGAAACGGATGAACCGATCAACGAAGAAAGCTCGGGACAGATCGAGCTCCACGAGTTCTTCAACGATCCGATGCTGACGAGTCTGATCGATCAGGCATTTGTCGACAACCAGGAGCTAAAGATTCTGGCTGAGGACATCCAGATCGCACGCAACGAGGTTTATAGACGTCGAGGAGCGTACCTTCCATTCGCCTTCTTCGGGGGGCGTGCCGGACTGGACAAACCAGGTGCCTTCACTCGTGCTGGAGCTGTCGAAGAGAATCTCCTGGCCCGCGGCAATTCATTTCCTGAGCCATTGCCCGAATTTCTGGTTGCAGCAAACGTGTCCTGGGAAATTGACATCTGGAAGAAGCTGCGAAATGCGCAGAGTGCAGCGTACTTGAGATACCTGGGCACCGCAGAGGGGCGAAACTATGTAGTCACACGTCTGGTCGCGGAGATTTCAGAGAACTATTACGAACTCATCGCTCTCGACAAACGACTTGAAACTCTCGATAAGACGATCTCGCTTCAGGAGCAAAGCCTTCAAGTCGCCAAGTTCAATAAAGAAGCGGCCCGTGATACCGAACTGCCGGTCCAGCGTTTCCAGGCTGAGGTACGCAAGAATCAAAGCGAAAAGCTGATCATTGCTCAGGAAATCATTGAAGTCGAAAACCGAATCAACTTCCTCACTGGTCGCTATCCACAGGCGGTCGATCGCAAGTCTGAGGAATTCTTCGATCTGAATATCCATCCGCTGAGCGCCGGAGTGCCTGCGCAGCTGCTTCGAAACCGTGCTGACATCCGCCAGGCAGAACGCGAGCTGCAGGCGACAGGACTTGATGTACGTGTCGCCCGGGCTCGCTTCTATCCTTCGTTGATCATCAATGCTGGCGTTGGCTACAACGCTTTTGATGCCAAGTACCTCTTCTCCACACCCGAATCACTCATTTACAATCTGGCTGGCGACGTTGTGGCTCCGTTGATCAACAGAAACGCGATCAAGGCCGATTACTACAACGCGAATGCCGAGCAATTGCAGGCCGTTTACAATTACCAACGTACGGTTCTGAGCGCTTTCACGGAAGTGATCAATCGCATGAGCAAAGTTGATAACTACGGCAAGAGTCTTGAAATCAAGAGACAACAGTTGGAAGCGCTTGAATCATCGGTTGAAGTCGCGACCAAGCTTTTTCAGGCCGGCGGTCGCGTCGGGTACGTCGATGTGCTTTTGGCCCAGCGTGACATGCAGGACGCCAAAATGGTCATCATCGAAACCAAGAAGCAGCAACTGACTGCTGTCGTGGACTCCTATCAAGCCCTCGGCGGTGGGATGGGGCCAAACTACAACCCAGACCTGGTCACAACATCGCCATGATGCCACTTTTTCAATAGTACAGCCTGGCTACAGGTGCGCAGGTCAAAGTTGTTGCCAGTCAACTGATAAAAGATGCAGAAAATACACCACGCCTGCCACCACTTTGCGGCTATCCGGCGTTTGTCGGTGTCAAATCCAATGGCGTGAAACATCAACGTTACCTGTCATTGATGATGTCCAGAAGAAGATCGTTGCCGCGTTTGAGGAATTTCCGGAAGAAGATCAGGATGCTGTCTTCTTTGGTACAACGCGGCACTCAATAAGTATCACTCCAGCAGATAACACCTCCCATGAATATTCTTGTCGTCGATGATTGTTGATGGCGTCATCGTGCCGATGGAACTTGCTCATTTGCCGTACCAGAAAGCGACGTTTGAAGAATACGTCGGTCTTGCCGGGCTCAAACGACTCGGAAAGAAGAAGTGGCGAACGGCGGTGTTCGATGTTGTCGAGCGTCTGCGTGCCGCGCTGGAACCAGGTTATTGTGGTTGGTGCGAGAACTCCAAGTCGTGGCAGTATCGAGGCCAACGCTCATGCATTGGCTCGCTACGCGGCGCTGTGCCAGGAAGCCGGAATCGTGCCGATCGTCGAACCTGAAATATTGATGGATGGCGACCACACAATGGAGCAATGCGGTGACCTAACAGAAGAGGTTCTGCGAACGGTTTTCAGTCAGCTTTACAACCAGCATGTGATGCTCGAAGGGATGCTGCTAAAGCCCAATATGGTGCTGCCCGGATTGACATGCTCAAGGCAGGAAACGGCAGACGAAGTGGCCGACGCCACAATTCATTGCTTCCTGCGAACGGTTCCCGCAGCTGTGGCGGGGATTGCGTTTTTGTCCGGTGGCCAATCTCCTGAACTGGCATCGGAACGTCTCAATGTCATGAATCTGCGATTCAAATCTCGAATGCCCTGGCCGCTGGCGTTTTCGTTTGCCCGCGCGATCCAGCAACCGGCAATGGAAATCTGGAAAGGCCTGGACTCCAATGTCGTTGCGGCGCAAACTGCTCTCCTGCACCGCGCCAATTGTAACCGACTGGCACGTCGAGGCGAATACAGTTCAACAATGGATAAAAGCACTGATCCCTGATCATGTCACCGTAGTCTTCAGCGACAATTACATATGCACCGGGCAGTGTTTTTGAGTGCGATGATTCTGTTGGTTGTTCTTCTCGGTGTCGGCCACCGAACGGCGAAATCACTTCACGGCTTCGACTTGCCGCACCACGTCGTCGTATTGCTCTTTCATCACTGCGTCATCCGGGGAAAGGCGAATTGCTTCTGCGAGGAGTTTTCTGGCGTCCTGATTGCGTCCAAGTTCGCGATAGAGCAACCCAAGATTGTAGTGAGCCGTGATATTTTCCGGTTCGAGCTGAATGGCCTTGAGATACGACTTGACCGCATCATCTTTTCGCCCGGCCTGATCTTCTACGTTTCCCATACTGACATGCAGCAGGGCGTTGTTCGGTTCCAGTTGCATGGCCTCGTGCAGTGCAGCTTCCGCTTCCGGGAGTTTTTCAGAACCGGCCAGAAATGACCCGTAGCTGTGCAGCGTCAGAACTCGCTCATGGGATTGGCGTTTTCCAGTCTGCATATGAAGCAGCATCTGGAAGTCAACATCTTCAAGTTCTTCCGGCGGCTCCGTCGCCCATTCCGTCATCATACTCATTCGCCTCACCCGCGCGCTGAGCCGCTTCATTTCGATATCGACTCGCGATTGCAGAGAAAGCTCGAACGCTTTCTCGTAGGCTTTTTCAGCGACGTCAAAGCGTTCCTCAGAAACACAATCGTCCCCGAGCGATATGTATTGCTCAATGATCTGACGCGAATGAAATCGATCCCACTGATCCTGGATCGATGGAATCAAAAACGCCAGCAGAGTCACCGCAGCGCTGGTGATCGCGGCAACGTAAGCCCAAAAACGTTCGATAACCGGAGCCGCAGCGTCGGCCGTGTCAGTTGTTTCAGACGCAACTGCCCGGTTTGTGGCGATGCTGAGTGACGCAGCGTTAGTCGCTTTCCGTCTCATCGTCGTCATCAGTTTCTTCCTCAAGCTCACCTTCGGTTGCAACTTCTTCTTCGGTCGCATCTTCATCTTCTTCCACAACATTGGCAAACGCAGCGAACCAGCCACTGGCTACTCTTAGTGCCTCCGGAGTACCTTGTTCAATGACCTGACCGTCGCTGAGGACATAAACCTGATCGGCATCAACCACCATGCTGTAACGATGTGCGATGATGATGATCGTGCATTCGCTGCGAAGTGACTGAATAGCACGTTTGACCTCAGCTTCTGTGTTGTAGTCGAGATTTGCAGTCGCTTCGTCCAGAACCAGGATTTTTGGTCGGCTTAGCAGCACTCTCGCGATCTGGACTCGCTGACGTTCGCCAACGCTCAATCCCATTCCATTTTCACCGACTGGCGTATTCAGTCCTTCTGGCAGCCGCGCAAGTAAGTTTTTCAGTCCAGCCTGTACAACAACAGCCAAAACCTCTGCATCCGTTGCATCGGGTTTCTTGTATCGCAGATTGCTGGCCAGCGTCCCGCGAAAGATGGCTCCGTCCGCAGCCACCATGCCGATGCTTGCCCGTATGCTGGATGCGTCCAGATCGCCGAGCGATTGCCCATCGATCCGAATCTCGCCTTGCTGTGGTTCATAGAGCTTGAGCAGCAGGTCCACGGTCGTGGTCTTTCCCGCACCGCTCCCACCAACAAGAGCCGTAATCTGGCCCGGCTCAAACATCATCGAGACAGACTTCAACACCTGCCGCTGTTCGTTGTATGAGAAGCACACGTCTTTGAATTCGACTCGGCCGTCCAAAACATGCAGAGGCTGTCCGACGTGTTCGATCGTCTGATTTTCAAGCAGTTTAAAAGCTCGTGAGACAGACGCGATGTGTTGCTGCGTATTCACCCACAGGCTGCATAATTCGTCGATGGGTGAATACAGTCGATCGAGATACGCGACAAACATAACGACATCGCCTGGGGTCAACTTGTGAACAAGTGCCATGTATCCGCCGCAGGTCAAAACCATCGCCGTTGCGAGATGACTGATAATGCCCTCCCAAAATGCAAACTTGTTGGCAAGGATCGAACGATCGACGTAATTCTGGTAAGCCGGGCGAGATACCTGAGCGTAGCTTTCCACTTCGCGCTCTTCCGCGCCGCTGAGTTTTACAGTCTTGATGCCTTCGATCGCCGTGGGAATGCGGCCACTGACGTCTTCCCATTTCTCGTAAAACTCATCGAGTCCTGTTTCCAGTTTTTGTGACGATCGCCAGGCAACGAAAAGGTAAATCGGAATCAGCGACACCGAAATCAACGCGAGCAGCGCGTTCTGCCAGAACATGATGGCGATAATGCCGACCAGACTCATGGTTTCCGGTAAGATGCTTTGTGAGAAAGCGCCGACAATGGCGCTGACAGCTTCACTCTGGTCGATCTGTTTTGCGATGGCCGCCGGGGCTCGTTTCCCGAAGAACGAAAGTGGCAGTCGCAGGACGTGCGCAAAAGCGCCCTGAACGAATTCCTGCTCAATGTCGCAGTCCAGTTGCGCCTTCTTGTTTTCCGCATAGAGCCACAAAATGTAGCTCACCACGTTAACACCCAGCATTAAAAGCACCGCGATCAGTAGTGTGCTGACGGCTTCACCCGGAGTGCGTTCCGCCACATGCGATGTGCTGTGTGGCTGCATCTCATGTGTGTTTTTTGCAGGAACTGGCGGTGCGGGCTTTGTCTCATGCGCTTTATGAATTTGCCGATGCAGGAAATCCTCTAAAGGCCCGTCACCGGTTTCGAGATCTTCTCCGTTGGCCGCTTTCGCTTTGTCATTGGCCTGCTTGACGAACAGTCCAGCGATGTCATTGATGGCCTCGCGGTAGATCAGTGGTTCCACCAAACTCGCGCCAGTGCTCAGCAGTGTGACAAAGACCACCACCAGGAATCCGCCACGATGAGGTTTGATAAGCGTTAAAAGATGTTTCAGGACATCGCGTTTCATCATGGTCATGTTTTATCGGGGTGCTTGACGTCGCAGAAGCAGCCCCCAATGGGAGCGGAAGTGCCGTGTACTGAAGAATTGCACTGCGGCCTTCACCGTCAATCGGCGAAACCATCCTTGTATCAGTTATGGTTTCTCGGCGGAAACCACCGTCGAGTATTCCTCAAGCCTTCGCTGCATGAGCCTGAACAACGGCAGGAGCGTTGCAGTATTGCTGAAACCTGGTGAGCTGCCCTTCGTGCGATTCTGGAATGACAGCGGGCACTGACAGTATGCCAGTGCCCGGTGTGCATCCGATCGATGCGGCCCTATATTGTCAGAAGTCAGTTTCGAAATGCCTCCTGGCTCGATCGGCTTCGTTGCGTTCTCGATCTTAATTTGCTTGCTTAAGTGTCGTCCCAAGCTCCTTCAATGCTCCTTCCACCCCTTCCAGGTCATTCAGAACCCAGTCGTGTTCAGTGTGTGATTCCGAAGACATGAGCTTCCCATTCTTAAAGACATCCGTAATCACTTCCTGGGTCTTTGGACCGAATTCAAAGCGGGCGGAGTCGGCAGCATTTTGCAAATAGTTGGCAGCCATCACCAGGTCATGTCCGGCGTCCGTGGCTTCAGTCTTGCCCCACGATTCTTTTGCGCGGTAGTAATGCCATGTCGCAAGTGCATGGCTGGCTCGTCGGAGAGCGGATTCGAATCGTTCTGCGCCGTTGAGATTCCCGTTTTCCAGATCCGTGGCGACCGTCTTCAGTTCCGATGCGGCAGTCGTCAGATCCTTCTTTGTTTCCGGCATGGCGTGGCTTGCAGCAAGATTCAGCCAGCTGATGGCCTTTTGAATTTCAGAAGCCGCAGCCTTTTCTTCATTGCGACGATACTGGTATCGAGCTGCATCGAGCGACTCCAGCGGTTCATATCGCAACGGGAACCAAAAGTCCTCCTCAACGATGACCCAGTGTGGCGCACCATGTTTTTCAGCGACGGCAGGTTTTACTGCGTTCGAAGGTGCTTCGGTAGCCGATGTCTTTTCAATTGTCGGTTTGCTCTTTGTCTTCTCTTGAGCACCCAGTGGCAGTCCGGGCAGTGCAAGGATTGCAGCCAATGCGAATGCAGTTTTCCTGTTCATGGTTCCGTTCCTATTCGATGTGAAACAATTGTCCGGCCCGGCAACATGCCGTCGGACTCTGGGAATCACATTCGCAACAACCGTGCCAGTCGATTCAGACGGGAATGCGTGGCAAATGGCAGTATCCATTCCTGAGGCACTGGCCGATTTCGTTCCACTCAGGCACGACGGTGATAATCGATGACAAGCGATGACAAGCGGCGAGCGGCATGCGTCAGCTTGCCGGTACAATGTGATTGGTTGAAGGAGTACAGGCTTTAGCCAGCAACAATCGCGGAACACAAATCGCAGTTGTACCGGCAAGCTTACGCGACACGGCTCGCCGGTGAGAAGGAATTCAGGATCGATCCATGGAAACCGAACCAAACAGAACGCACACTTTCATGCGGCTGTTGTTCACAATGACGCTCGTCGTAATGCTCACGGCTTTTGCCGTCTGGAGCGATTCGCATAGCAGACAGCTCACTGAGACATGGCGGAACGGATTTGGATTCTCTGCGCTCAGTCTGGCGGAACTTCGGTGGCATCAGACGCTGACGAGTTTGGTACTCACGGCTGGCGAACGACAGTTTGTACAGTCCATTCTGATGCTGTGTATTTCAGTCGGGCTGTGCGAATGGAAATTCGGGAGTCGGACAGCGGTGAAGGTCTTCTTTACTTCGCACCTGACTGTGACGATCGGGCTGGCGATGTTGGTTGTCCTGCCGATGCATCTTTGCGGCGTTGAATGGGCTACGGCACTTGCATCGGAACGTGATGTCGGTCCGTCGGCTGGATACTATGGATGCCTTGGCGTGGTCGTGGCGTCAATGCCGCATCAGAAGCGGATATGGCTAATCTTATTTTTCATCGCCGTGTTGACTGCACGGCTGGCAATTTCGTCGGCCAGCATCTATCAGCACCCGGCAGTTGTTTCAGCTGACGTTGCTCACCTGGCTGCGTTTCCATTCGGAATGTTGTTGGCGTACTTCACCGGCGCAACAGTCGTCGCACACCGCCAGCGATGAGCGTCGAAACATTCGCCAGAATCTGAGCCGACGCAAGGCCGCCCGGCGATGCCAGATACTTTGGCGACCACTCGGGATTGAACTTGGACTTGTAATTCCGCAACCCCTGAAAGTTGTAGAAATGTTCGCCATGCTGAAACATCAGACTCGACGCTCGATTCCAAAGTGATGCCAGACGATGCGATTCAATGCCCGAAAGCGGAGCCATGCCAAGGTTGAACCATTCATAACCCTGCTCATGGCCCCATAACATCAACTGAATAAACATATACTCCATTACACTGCGCGGGGCGTCTGGCAGATAACGCATCAGATCGATCGATAGTTCATGCTTGCCCGCACCCTGCCACAGATTCGCGAAGGCGATTGGTTTGTCGTTGAACAGTATCAGAGCGATGTCGCATCGCCGCAGATACGGCTCATGGAATGAGCCCAGCGAAAATCCTTTTTCCGCCGTGGATTTTTCGCCCAGCCATGCATCGGAAATTACTTTCAGTCGCGGCATGAGTTCATCGACCTGCGAATGCGACACGATTTCAAATCTCATGCCCTCCTCTTTGGCCTTTTTGTTTGTGCGTCGAAGATCCTTGCACGAGCTGTTGCTCAGCGAAAACTCCAGCAGTCGGACTCGGGCTTCTTCACCCAGCTTTAGCATCGACAGACCCATGTCGATGTAACGACTCAGCGAACTTTCATCGACCTGATAGAACACTGGCCAAACGCCTGCTGCATCACAGGCTTCGCAAAACTTCCACGCGGCATCGTCAGCGGACTCTTCGGGGCCGACGGGATCGCCCATCGAAATCCAGCTTCGCCCTTCGCACCCGAACATGACAAATGCAAGGCGATCTTCGCTGAAGATAAATCGTTTGTCGCCAAGCAAGGCGAGATATCCGTTGGTCGAACTCTGTGACTTCACGATCGCCGCAGCTTCGTCCAGTTCATGATCATCCGGCAAACCCGGAGCGGCCGGAGCCGGATGCAGCAACTGAGAAACTCCAATAAGCGTCAGTACCACGGCCGCACCGACGAGACCACGCAAGGCGCGTGGAGCATCACCGTGATACGCGAAGCTCCACCAAAGCTGATCGCTGTATTCGACATGCCGAAACGAAAACAGAATCAACCACACCAGCAACCCCAGCGACATCGTCACGGCCAGAATCCAGTTGAAGTTGAACGATGCCGTCAGCAATCTGCCACGACGAAAATAGTGACGACGACATGGAACCAACGCCAGGCAAACCAGCAGCAGGATCGTTGCTTCCTCGTAATCAAAGCCTTTGGCCAGCGAGACAACAACACCGAGTCCCAGCAGTGCAACAGTCAATCCCCACGCAGCGTCGATGCGACGATAGAGACCTCGCGAAAGCACCAGCAATAGAGCCCCGGCCACGCTGCCGAGAAAATGCGAGACCTCCACGACGGGAAGCGGAAGCACGCTGCGAATCACGTGTGACCGTCCCGGAGCGACCGGCAACGTTCCTGAAATCAGCAGCACCAGGCCGCAAACGAAAACGGCACCGGTCATAATTCGCGGTGCGACGACCCGAGTCCACCGCAGTCCGACAGCGGCAATTGCGGACGCTCGTTCCCGATGCTGCCGCAGCGTTGCCACGCTGACACAGATGACCGCCGTAAGAAACGGCAGCAGGTAATAGATCATCCGAAATGCCAGCAGTGACGCGAGCAATGAATGCGATGTTTGTGGCAGCATCGTCACCAGCACCAGTTCCAGCACGCCGAGTCCACCGGGTACATGACTCAGCAGTGCGACGACAATCGCCAGGACAAAGATGGCAACGAACGGCAGAAAACCGATTCCGACATTGGCAGGCAACAGCACGTACAGCGTCGCCGCAGCCAGCAGAAAATCGATCGCAGATACGGCGGTTTGGGCGAGTCCAAAACGCAACGGCGGTGGCTGGAAGTTGATGCCAAGAATTTGAATCGGACTTCGTCGAAACGCACAACTCAACAGAAACACTGCCGAGATTGAGAGCATAACAAATCCCAGCGGGCTACTCGTCGCAAGCGGCAGACCAAACCGCGCGGGGATCTCAAAGGGCGTCGCAACGAACAGAATCCCGCCGAGCGACATGAGCCCGATCCAGAAGGCGATGCCGATGTAAAAGATCAACCGAATAATCTCTGTCGTAGACAGGCCCCATGCGGAGTACAGTCGAAACCGAACCGGCGTCCCACCAAGAACCGTGCCAAGCGAGTTAGTGACGGCGTAGGAAAGGAGCGATGTTGTGGCGATTTGTCCTGCCGTCACGCGATGTCCGACGAGTCGCACGGCGATTGCGTCGTATCCGATCATCACGCCGTAGTTTGCCATTGTCAGCACCATAGCCAGCAGCAGTGACGTCACCGGAATGGAGCGAAAGCTGTTCGCAACATCTCGGAAGTTCATCGTGCTGAATTCGTGATGCAGCAGCCAAAACGCAGCGACGAAAACAACGACCGTCAACGCCGTTCGCAGATGCGTCCAGAGGTTGCTCCAGCGACTTTCAGGCACGACGTTGTCAGTTGCTGAAGGCTGTGGAGAATTCAAGTTGGAGGCTTCGATCATGGACAGAGAGTTTCGCGTGGCGTCCCAAATTCGACAAAGTATGGCAATTCAAGTACCAGCGTGACAGTCGGATTTCCACATCATGCTGCTGCATTCAGAAATTTTCGGTGGAGACCACCGAGCGACAATGTACCACAGCGGTCGCCGCCGTAATTGTGCGTTGGCATCATGCGTACCGAAGTTCGTCTCGTTGGCGACCACCGAGCTACTTTGAAGAAAATAGACTCTTGCGGTCCCATAGTTGCATTCTTGCAAACACGTGCAAAACGCAAATGTCCTGGAATTTTCTGCAGCTCAAGCAAAGAAGTGAAATGAATCATGAGCACCAATCAAACGCTCTACCATGCTGATACTCCAGAAAAAGCATTCCTGATGAACGGCAAATTACAATCAGACGTCAGCCCTCAGAAGCTCTTGTCTACCGGGCTGATCATCGCAGGTGGGCTGCAGATTCTGCTGGGAGTTGCCTGCCTTGTGACGCCCTCGATCGCTGCGCTCGCCGCAGAAGTTTTGATGGGTGTGGTTGTCCTTATTGCGGGCTTGGCGGATCTTATGTTTTCCTGGGAATTGCGGAGCATGCAGGGCAGCATTTGGCGATTCCTGCGAGCTGGCAGTTTTCTGGCCGTTGGCATTGCATTGCTGGCATGGCCCTTGAGTGGCATTGTGACGTTGGCACTTGTGTTGGGCTTGACGTTTCTGCTGGATGGCAGTTTCCGATTTGTGACGTCATTGCGGATGAAGCGTCATCGAGGCTTCGCGTTGCTGGACTGCGGGCTTGGCATTCTTGTTGGCATCATCATCCTTTCCGGCTGGCCTGCCGACTCCATATTTATTCTTGGAATCATTGTCGGGATTCGCGTGATGATGGGCGGAATTCTGGCGTTGATGATTGGCGCAGGGATACGGACATTAAAACTCGACACATGAGCAGACACTCCAGAACGAATCAAAGGTGGGCACCATGTTCGTTTCGGTCGTGTGTTTCACTCCCTCTCAATCAGGAGGCGTTTTGACCGACCCACATACGGCGGATCAAATCGTCGCGCTCGCCTCTGTTATAGCCAGATTGAGTCGATTCTATTCGACGGCTATGGCAAAGGTGATGATGACACAGGCGACAACCATCAGCAGCATGGCCAGAATGAAGAAGGAATCAGCAAGTCGCTCTAGTAGATGCATCCTGCGCTTGCTGCGTGTCCGGAGTGAGAAGTACGACAACAAGCATGAGGTGAGGAACAGGATCGAGTTCCCGGCGAGAAGATCGTCGGCCAGATTATCAATCCTGTTGATGACAAACACGACCCGAAGCATCCCAATCACAGTTAGGCACACGCCTAACATCGCTGCGGACACTGCGAATATGTGTATGCTGATATCTTCCTCAAGATGTGAAAAGAAGTCCGGATCGGAATCTGCCATTTGCATGGGTACCTCGGTGGAGACCAGCGAGCAAAATGCTTTCATTCGAGAGTCAGCGTCACACTGCGTTCCACGCCCGAAGCACGCATGTCCCTGGACATTCCCGTGGGATCAAACTTTCCTTCCGGGTAACGTCGATACTTGACTTCGACACTTTCCCCGGGCCGAAGCCAAACCAGCGCGTTGTTCAAATCCCCTTCACTTCGGATGACATGAGATCCGATTTGTTGGATCACGTCGAACTCCTGCATCCCGACTTTCGCGGCGGCACCTTGAGCGTCCAGCTTCAGCACAAACGCACCTTCAGACAATGCAAAACCGGCTCGTGTCTGCCAACCCGC
>JAYSPO010000855.1:0-5901 GCA_043722015.1 Candidatus Kuenenia sp.
TCGTGGAAAACTGTCTCGGTTGATCAGTCTTGAAGGACAAATGCTCATCACGGCGGAGCGTGATGGCTACTTTGGGTTGCGGGCGAAGCCCGCGCTGGGTGACCCGACGTCAAATCGCAGATGCGCACGCGGTGTGTCAGGAACATGACATTCAAGGTGACTCCGCTTCGTGTCAAAACGGCAGGCAGTGTGGACTTTCTGTAAGGGGTCTCTTAATAATCATTCTTGAAAGAAGAGCGTAAAGTGTTTCATAGAAGCAACTTACGGATTGAATGCAGCTCGTGGCACGTTATTCGCTTTCTGCCGCTGCAAAAGGTTTGTTCACTGCAAATCTGGCCGCTTAGGGTGCAGCATGTCGAAACGGCTGAGTTCAAGAGGCTGAATCAAGTTTCCATTCATCGAAGTGCGATTGACAGGTCAGGAGAAGGTCATGGCGAAAAAGGCTTCCACAAGCGGCACCCGAATTGTGCCACTGGGGGATCGCGTAGTACTGAAGCGAGCCGAGGCTGAAGTCAAAACAGCCGGGGGGATTTTGCTCCCGGATTCAGCTCAGGGCAAGCCACAGCGTGGCGAAGTTGTGTCTATCGGAGACGGCTACGTCAACGATAAGGGCGAAAGAGTCGCGTTGACCGTCAAAGAAGGCGATCGCGTAATCTTCAGTTCATACGCCGGCGACGAAATCACGGTCGGAGATCAGACCTATCTGTTGATGCGCGAAAGTGACATTCTGGCGACGGTGTGATTGTTGCCATGACGACGTGCATTGGTCAAATCGATCGATGAACTGTCGGAAGTCAGCGACCCACCCAATTTGCATGTTCGAAATTCCACAGTCTTAAAAAATCACCGGAGAAATACTTTATGGCAAAGATGATTGCCTTTGATCAGGAAGCTCAGGAAGCCATGCGTCGTGGAATCACGAAGCTGGCCCGAGCCGTCAAAATAACGCTGGGGCCACGCGGTCGCAACGTTATCATTGAAAAGAGTTTTGGTTCACCAACCGTCACAAAAGACGGCGTAACTGTAGCTCGTGAAATCGAACTGCCAAACAAGTTCGAAGACATGGGTGCTCGCATGGTTCGCGAAGTGGCCAGCAAGACCAGCGATGTTGCTGGTGACGGCACTACGACTGCCACTGTCATGGCGGAAGCAATCTACAACGAAGGTCTGAAAGCCGTCGTTGCCGGTGTCAGCCCGCTGGACATGAAGCGCGGCATGGACAAGGCTGTGATCGACATCATTGCACAGCTTCACACCATGGCTCAGGATTGCCGATCGAAGAAGTCTATCGCTCAGGTGGGCACTGTGGCCGCTAACGGCGACGCAGCCATCGGACAGATCCTTGCTGACGCAATGGAACAAGTCGGTAAGGACGGCGTGATCACTGTCGAAGAAGGCAAGAGCCTTGACACCACTTTCGAAGTTGTGGAAGGTCTGCAGTTCGACCGTGGATATTTGTCTCCGTACTTCGTGACGGATTCAGAAAGCATGGAATGCGTTCTTGAAGACGCTTACGTGCTGATTCACGAAAAGAAAATCTCAAGCATTAAGGATTTGGTCCCGGTGCTCGAGAAAGTCGTGAATTCCGGTAAGCCACTGGTAATCATTGCTGAAGATCTCGAAGGCGAAGCACTTGCAACGCTGGTGATCAACAAGTTGCGTGGTACCTTCAAGATTGCGGCTGTCAAGGCTCCTGGCTACGGCGATCGCCGCAAAGCCATGTTGCAGGACATCGCCATCATGGTCGGTGGCACGGCAATTTTCGACGATCTGGGTGTCAAGCTGGACAGTATCGAACTGGCCGACCTCGGGTCAGCTCGCAAGATCGTTATCGACAAGGACAACACCACGATTGTCGAAGGTGGCGGCAAGAAGTCTGACATCCAGGCACGCATCGAACAGATTCGACGCGAACTCGCCAACAGCACCAGCGATTATGACAGCGAAAAGCTGGAAGAACGAATCGCGAAACTGGCTGGCGGCGTGGCTCAGATCAATGTCGGTGCTGCAACCGAGAGCGAAATGAAGGAAAGGAAAGCCCGCGTTGAAGACGCTCTGCATGCAACTCGTGCAGCTGTCGAAGAAGGCATCCTGCCCGGCGGTGGCGTCGCTTTGCTGCGAGCTTCCAGGATTGTGAAGCCCGGCAAACTGACTCACGACGAAAAGGTCGGCTACGACATTATCGTTCGAGCCTGCCGTGCCCCGTTGACTCAGATCGCTGACAACGCCGGCGTTGATGGCGGTGTGGTTTGTGAAAAGGTTTCTGAGGGCGAAGGGAACTACGGTTACAACGCTGCCACCGAAAAGTACGAAGACATGGTTAAGGCCGGCGTGATCGACCCGACCAAGGTCACTCGTGCTGCTCTGCAGAACGCAGCCAGCGTTTCGACGTTGTTGTTGACCAGCGATGCACTGATCGCTGAAATGCCAAAGGACGCCAAGAAAGGCCACGCCGGACACGGCGATGAAGACCTGTACTAAGCCGATTCGTCAGCGGTAAGAACTTGAACCCGGCATCCACTGGATGCCGGGTTTTCTTTTTGACGGGTGACTGTGGGGTCTCGCTGATTAGCTATCCATCTTTTTCAACATCCGATCAAGGGGATTATCGTCTTAATCGTTTAACGGCAAGCCGCAGGCGTCGTCGCCATGTTTCGCCTGCGCCTGCGGCTCGCCGTTAAACCCGGATTATTCACCGACATTGTAGGCCGGACCAAACAAACGCGACGAACGCCGAAACTGCATTCGCTAACCAATCCTGCGATCACCAACAGTCTCTCAAATGCGAAAAATCACGTTTGTGAAGTTCCGGCAAGGGCTTACGCGAATTTGGTCCGGCCTACGTGAATAATCCGGGTTAAACAAAAATAACGACACAGGAAGCCAAAACGACAGTCCCCAGGCCCGATGGGCTCTGCAGTGACCATGTCAAACAGTCGAACTAGTCTCGTCGCACTTGAACCAGTTGCACGGCGTCTGCGATGACATGCCCGTTTGTGTCTTTATTTGAAATCTGTACTTCGACAGTCTCATCGGCTTTCAGTTCCAATACACCGATGGATTGAAACAGGGCGTCAATTTTCGGAGTCTGTTGTTGGTTGATAGTCACGGTTTTAGTTTCACTGCCATATGTGATCAACACGGGCACGTTCGTCGCGCGATTGGGATTTGCCGAATAGCTGAATCTTAGATCAAAATGTCCGGAAGCCGGCGCTTTCAGAGTCCACAGGACTGACTTCTCGCCCTTGTCTGTATGGCCATCGTGAATGTAGTCCGTTCCGACGTAGCCTCCGGTGGATGAACTGTGCGTCCATACGCCGGTGAGTCTCGCATCAGTGTCGTCGAGCACAATTCCCGGCAGACTGGCTTTTGAAATCAGTACTTTCTTCTGCACATTGACTGGCAGATCGAGAACCTGTCCGTCCTTCAGCAGCCGTTCCCGCAGCGTGGCAAAAGGCAGGGCCTGCAGTTCAACATCGGATTCCATTGCCAGGACCGCCGCCGTGGCCGCGCTTTGACCAAGTACCATGAAGACCGGCTCCATACGAATCGAACCGTAGGCAATGTGTGTGGATGAGAGACACACCGGAACAGACAGGTTCTCAACCTGATCGCGGGCCGGAATAATCGCACGATAACTGATCAGGTAAGGACCTCCGGGAGACACCTGAATATCGCCTTCGTTCTGCACAAATCCGTCCGACGTCACGAACCGTCTGATGTTGTGCGAATCCATGTTGTAGCTTCCCAGCCCAACGGAATCTTCAGCAATTCGCTCGCGGCGACAGTCCAGTTCTGAGACCACGTAGTCACTCACCATGCGGCGTGCTTCACGGATGTACAGTTGATGCGGCCAGTTGCCATTGTCTGTAAATTCGTCTTTCGGAAGTCCCCATTGTGCCATCTCCCGCCGAATCGATTCGGGCACGCGAGGATGATTGGCCAGGGACCACATCAGTCCTTTCTGATAGTCCTCGTGATCGCGAATAATGGCGTCGCGAGCTGCGTAGTCCGCATCCGGATATGCGTAGTTGCCACCGATATAGTCAGTGGAAAACGCACAGTTGTTGTTGGTGTCCGTTTTTCCGTTCGGCATCATGTCGGGTTTCATGGGAAACCGCAGATCGCCAGCTTCAAAATTGCGAAACAGCAGTTCGTAACGGCTTTCGTCGTAGTTTTCCGGCTTGGGAAACGGGATGCGATTCTCAGTGGCGTTGCTCATGCACATCCGAAAACAATACGCCTGCACACGATGGTCGCCGGCACCTTCTTCGCCGGCGCCAGTGGCTTCAATGCCAGGCAGAAGACCGCTGGCGGGATTTCCCGACTCCAGATAAGGATCGACGTTCCTGACGAAGCGATGATTGTGAGTATTGAGGTTGGGCTGATTCCCGTTCAGCGTTTCGTCGTATTGCGAATTTGACTCGCGACCGACCGTATAGCGCACCTTCGCGGCGGCCATCAAGTCGCCTTCGTAAGTCGCATCAATGAACTGTTGACCGCGAAAAATGCGTCCGGATTCTGTCGTGACTGAGATGATTCGACCGCGATCGCTCTTGACTCCGGATGTACGATCAAGTCGTTCCCCCGTAATCAACGGCACTTTGGCTTCACGCAGCATTTCGTGAAACAGCGACTCGGCAACTTTTGGTTCAAACGTCCACATGGCGTCTTCACCAGATCGATAGCGATTGTAGTCTGTAGACTTTTCATAGACCCATGCAGCAGGATTGTCGTAATGTTTGCGAATCCGCTGATAAAACTCACGGGCAACTCCGCCAATCACGCGCTTGTCGCCGCTATCGGTGAATCCAAGACCTCCGGATGTCAGTCCGCCAATGTGCTTGCCCGGTTCAATGAGCACGACGGTGTGCCCCATCCGCGACACTTGAACCGCCGCTGCGACGCCGGCAGACGTAGCACCGTAGATGACGACATCGACAGTTTCAATGCCTGCCGTGTTCGCGTCCTGAGCCAACGATTCCCACCTCGTAGCGCTCAGGATCGCAACGACGATCAGAATCTGATGGATCCGGGCGCGCCGGAAAATACTGTTGAGGTGCATGAGGTGCATAATGCTGTCTTCGTCAGCGACAAGCAGCAAGCCTGGCTTCCAGGTTATACTGCGTGGTTGAGGATGGTTTATCCGTTTAACCGCGTGGGCAACGCCCCACGCTTCAAATTTCAAATTTCAAATTTCAAATAGAATAATCGTGGTCCGCTGGGCACGCGGTTAAACGAACCAATGCCAGCCGCGAACCGTACGAACGATGATTCGGGAAACGATCTCGTGTCGGACAGCAGAGGCAATTGTAGATTTGTCATGCGTCAATCGCTAATGTATGCTGCCCCTTCCGGTCTCGCACGTTTTTACTGATTCAGCAGACAAAGATTATGAGCACATCCGAAACCACGATCCGCGAAAACCTGAAGGTTGGCGAAATTCTCTGCAGTTACTGCACGGCCCGTTGCTGCCGCTACTTTGCCATGGGAATTGACGCACCGAAGACGTGGGAACAGTTCGACAATATGCGTTGGTACATGATGCACGGTCCGTTTTCGGTGTTCGTGGACGGAACCTCCTGGTTCCTGCTAATTCCCGGCGATTGTCAACATCTTCAGGCCGACAACCGCTGCGGTGCGTATGACACTCGCCCTGAAATCTGCCGCGAATACAGCACCGACAACTGCGAATTCGGCAACGACGGGGTCTACGATCAGTACTTTGAAACGCCGGATCAGCTTTGGGAATACGCGCATGCCGTCCTGCCGCCAAAACTCCGCCGCGCGCCGAATGCTCCGATCAGCCTGCCGGTGCTGCAGATGATTTGAATCAACAACGGCTTTGTTATGACAGCGAATTGCCGCTGCATCTGTAGGCCGGACCAAGCGCAGCGCCGT
>JAYSPO010000856.1:0-5309 GCA_043722015.1 Candidatus Kuenenia sp.
AAAAAACTGTACGACGAAGGCAAGGGCACCGGTGGTCAGGCCGATACGGCCGGGTGGGCGTTGTGGGGACTGGAAGCCGGGAAGCGCGAAGCTGACGACATCACTGATTCAGTCGTTGGCTACCTCATCGGCAAACAGGATACTTCCGGCGTTTGGAAGTGTGCCAGCAATCGACCACCGTCCGAGAAGAGCGACTTCGCAACAACGTATCTGGCCCTGCGTGCACTTGATGCCTTCGGACGCGAATCACACGCCGTGAAAATCGCCGCCGCCAAATCGAGCGCGAAGTTGTGGTTTGAGAGCGCGAAGCCGCTGGAGACCGAAGACTTCGTCTTTCAATTACTGACGCTGCCTTATCTCGAGCTCAATCACCGCGCGACGGAATTGACCGAGCACTTGCGAGCGCAACAACAGTCCGATGGTGGCTGGGCACAATTGCCCGAACTCAGCAGCGATGCCTACGCCACCGCGACGGTTTTGTACGCGCTGGCGGAAGCCGGGATGGAGCCGACCGCATCGGAGTACCGGCGCGGCCTGGAATTTCTGATCAAACAGCAATTGCCTGACGGATCATGGCACGTTAAGACGCGCAGCAAACCGTTCCAGATCTACTTTGAAACCGGGTACCCGCACGGCAACGATCAGTTCATTTCCATGACGGCTGGTTGTTGGGCGACGATCGCGCTGTTGCGCACTTTGCCTCAGAAGACACCGCCGGTCATCGAAACATTGGCCGGAACCCAGCCGCTGGAGTGGCCCGAAGCTGATCTCTCCGGGCGACTCATGACTGGAGCACATCGCTTCATTGAGTCGCGCATCAAGGTCGCCGACGGCAACCGCGGGAAACTCCAAGTCGATGATGCGAAACGCATGCAACTTCGCAAAGAACTGCAAACCGTGCTGGGAGTCGTCGAAGAACGTTTGCCCGCGCGACTGGAGCAATTCGGCGATACGAAGAATCCGGCGCTTGTTTCCGAATCGGAAACGGCACGTGTCTACCAGGTTCGCTGGCCCATATTTGCGAACGTGTTTGGCGAGGGACTCTGGGTTCAACAAAAAAAGAATGCTCGCGGCTGCTGTGTTATCGTGCCGGACGCCGATCAAGTGCCCGAACAATTGCTGGGACTCGCCGAAGGCCTGCCGCCGGAAAAACAGATCGCCGCCCGGCTGGCCGCGCAGGGGCTCGACTTGCTGATCCCGACCATCATCAGCCGTGACGAGCTGCAAACTGATGACGCTCGCACCAAACAGGCCAACATGACCGACCGTGAGTGGATCTATCGGCAGGCGTTCCACATGGGACGGCACGTGATCGGCTACGACCTGCAACGGGTTCTTGGCGCCGTTGACTGGTTCACTCAGACTAAGCATCCGCAGAGCAAGGTTGGAATCGTCGGCTATGGCGAAGGTGGTTTGCTCGCGCTGCATGCCGCTGCAATCGATCCACGGATCGACGCAACGCTGATCAGCGGTTATTTCAACACCAGTGATTCCGCATGGTCGGAACCAATCTACCGCAATGTCTGGCAGCGTTCTTTGGCTCTGGGAAATGCCGAAGTCGCCTCGCTGATTATGCCGCGGGCATTGCTGATTGAGCACAGCGAATTCCCTTCAGTCGCCGGACACAAAGGTGACATTTCGACGCCAAAAATCGAACTCGTGCGTTCTGAGTTCGACAGAATTCGCCGCGAGAAAGACGAATCAACGCCGCAGTTGTTCGTTGGAAAGGACGAAAGCCCGACGGTTCGCTGGTCCGATGATGTTGTGGCGGCGTTTTTGCATGGTCTGGGCATCAACACAATGGGAAGCCCGGTTTCCTTTGAAGCAGATCGACGAGCCGCTGCCACCGAACGCATTGCCGAGCGCCAGGCCAGGTGCGTTCACCAGGCGGAAGAGCACGTCCAGTCGTTGATCCAAAAATCAGAACACGTCCGCGATCAATTCTTTCTGTATAGAGTGAAGCCCGAGTGGCAGGACCGTCGCTGGAGCACTGACAAGTCACACCCGATCGAGGCCCCTGATGCATTCATCGCATCGACCACGCACTTTCGAGAAAAGTTCGCCACCGAAGCCATGGGGCGTTTCGAATTGCCGTTGGCATCACCCAACGCCCGCACGCGGAAGGTCGCCGAAACCAACAAATGGACGGCCTGGGATGTTGTTCTGGACGTGCATGATTCGCTGTTCGCGTGGGGCACATTGGTCGTCCCGAAAAACATGCAGCCAGGAGAACGCCGCCCGGTGGTCGTTTGCCAGCACGGGCGAAACGGTGTCCCGCGTGATACGATCGACAACCACACCACCGCTTACAATGACTTCGCAGCAAAACTGGCCGAGCGCGGCTTCATCACGTTCGCGCCGCATAATCTGTATCGGGGAGAAGACCAGTATCGTTGGCTGGATCGGAAGGCGAATGCGATTGGCTGCACGTTGTTCAGCTTTATCATCGCCCAGCATGATCAGATCCTGACCTGGCTGGATTCGCTGTCGTTTGTCGACGGCGACCGCATTGCGTTTTATGGCCTGAGCTACGGCGGCGAGACGGCAGTTCGAGTCCCCACGGTGCTGCCAAAATACTGCCTTTCGATTTGTTCGGGGGACTTTAATCAATGGACTCGCAAAGTTGCGTCAACCGACCAGCCGTTTTCGTTCATGCGAACCATCGAATGGGAGATGCCCTATTGGAATCTCGGGCACACATTCGATTACTCCGAAATGACCTACCTCATGTTCCCGCGCCCGTTCATGGTCGAACGAGGACATCATGACGGCGTCGGCCGCGATCAATGGGTGGCTCACGAATTCGCCAAAGTCCGATGGCTCTACGCGCAGTTTGGAATGTCTGATCGAGTGGCGATCGAATTCTTTCAGGGCGGCCACAGCATCAACGGTGAAGGGACTTTCGATTTCCTGCACAAACATCTCAATTGGCCTGCTCATCCACCCACACTTGATGATTGACAATTGGAAATTGAACTCAGCAATTGTACACTCAACGCAAGTCTGCGAAGCATAAGCGAACAAACACTCCACGACATCCTACCGGAGCTAAATCATGCCAGGTCAAGTCAATCGTCGCCAGTTCGTGCGCAACGCAACCGCTCTGGCTGGTACTGGATTCTGGTTGTCGTCGGGATTGGATCGCGCTCTGGGCAGCTCACCCAACGAGCGAGTCAATGTGGCCTGTATCGGCGTGGGCGGCAAAGGAGCAAGTGACACGGACGGGGCAGCAAAGTATGGTCAGATTGTCGCGATCTGCGATATCGACGACCAGCGGCTGAAACAAAAGGCTCAACAGTACCCGGACGCCAAACTGTTTCATGACTACCGCGAGTTGCTGACTGAGATGGGAGACAAGGTGGACGCCGTCACCGTCAGCACGGCCGACCATACACATGCCGCAGCCGGGGTGCGAGCAATGCGACTCGGTAAACATGTCTATTGCCAGAAGCCATTGACCCATTCGGTCGCTGAAGCTCGGCTGATGCGTGAAACCGCGCGACAGTACAAGGTCGTCACCCAGATGGGCAATCAGGGAACGGCGCACGATGGCTTTCGCACCGGCATTGAGCTGATTCGTGGCGGTGCAATCGGCGATGTGCGAGAAGTCCATGTCTGGACGAACCGTCCGTACTCTGACTGGAAAGCCGGGAAGATGTATTGGAAGCAGTCTCCTCAGATCACCAGCCGTCCGCAGGAAATGCCGCCGGTGCCGGAACACATCAAGTGGGATCTGTGGCTCGGCCCGGCACCAGAGCGGCCTTACAACCCGATCTATCTTCCTCACGACTGGCGTGGCTGGTGGGATTTTGGCACCGGCGCGTTGGGCGACATGGCATGCCACACCACGAATCTTCCGTTCATGGGTTTGAAGCTTGGACTGCCGACGCGCGTCCATGCCGAAAGCAGTGAAGCGAATTCTGAAACTTATCCCTCCTGGGCCACGATCACGTATGAGTTTCCAGCTCGCGGCAACATGCCGCCGGTGAAGCTGATCTGGTACGAGGGCTCCGAAAGCGGCAAGCGGAATCTCCCTAAATTGAAATTTCCTGGCGGTCAGGAACCGACCGACAGCGGGTCGCTGCTGGTCGGTGAAAAGGGAAGGCTCTATTCACCGGGTGATTCCGGTGATGTCCAGCAGCTGGAAGTCGCCGGTCAGGTAAAGACACCCAATCCGACAATCGAACGACTCGGCAATGAAGTCGGGCCGGACGAGAACCAAAAGCGTGAATGGATCCGCGCCATTCAAGGCGGATCGGCACCGCTCAGCAATTTTGATTACGCATCCGTGCTGACCGAAGCCATGCTGCTGGGGAATGTCGCCATCCGCACGGGCAAACCGATTGAATATGATGGCAAAAAAGGCATGATTACCAATCACCCGGACGCGGCAAGTCTGGTTGCGCCGTCGCCTCGTAAAGGGTGGGAAGTCTGACACATCTTTGACTTCCATCGTAACCTTCAGAATCACTGCTGATTTCAAACTTCGTTACCTTTCATCGAGACTCTTATGACAAACGCCTCCACCCGATCAGCATCGTCAACCGCCGTCGTGAAACTAAATAAGGTGAAACCGACAGGCGATCATGGCACCAGTCGCCGGAACTTTCTGAAGACGGCCGGAGCGGCTACGTTCGGAGTGCCATTCATCATTACTTCGTCAGCATTGGGGAATGCAAATCGTCCTGCGGCCAGTGACCGAATCGTGATGGGAGGTATTGGCATAGGAAACATGGGACGTGGCGACCAGGGAGCGTTCCTTGGACGCGGTGATGTGCAATATCTTGCCGCATGCGATGTTCGGGAGAAGAACCGAGAGGAATCGAAGTCACGCATCGATGGCCATTACAAGAATGCAGACTGCAAAGTCTACAACGATTTCCGTGAACTGCTGACACGACCCGATATCGATGCGGTGCATATTGCGACGCCCGATCATTGGCATGCGCTTCTGGTGATCGAAGCATGTCGGCAGGGGAAGGATGTTTATTGCCAAAAACCCGAGACACTGACACTGCGTGAAGGGCCGCAGATGATCGCTGCGGCTCGTCGATACGGTCGTGTCGTGTCCGGTGGCAGCCAGCGGGTGCTGGAAGATTATCGCAAATACGTCGATCCGGCGTGGGCTGGCGAATTCGGGACCATCAAATCGATCAACGTCAGCGTTGGTCCGTTGCCGCAGTTGTGCAATCTGGCGGAAGAAGAAATGGAAGAAAAGATTGATTGGGACATGTGGCTCGGGCCTGCGGCATGGGCACCGTACAACTCGAAACGTTGCAGCGGCAGCTTTTCCATCAACGGATCAAGTT
>JAYSPO010000857.1:0-7069 GCA_043722015.1 Candidatus Kuenenia sp.
TGAACGGCGGGCCTGTTCGATGGCCGACGGGTGGCTTGATTTCACGAACCCAGATGTTGCGGAATCTGACGGGATCACCGTGGAACTGCAGCGAAATCGGGCCAGTCTCGGCATGTGGCTTGTAGTGTGGCGCTTCAAGGAAATTGGTTGGTCCCATCAATTCAAAGTGATTAAGCATCAGCACGCCATTATGAATCAACGTCACATGACCAGGTTGATCAATATCGCCATTCCCCTTGAACTTCGGCACTGTGAACACGATGTCATAATAATTCCATTCGCCAGGTTTTCGCATCGCGTTGGCCAGCGGCGGTGTCTGCTTGTAGACCGAACCGGCCTGGCCGTCAAAGTACGTTGTATTCTCAAATGAATCCAGGACCTGGACTTCGTACAGTCCCATCAGAAAAATCCCACTGTTGCCGCGTCCCTGGCCTTCGCCACGAATTTCCGTGGGTGATGACCATTCGACATGCAGTTGCATATCGCCGAAGTGCTGTTTGGAGATGATCTGGGACTTTTGCGGGATGGCAACACCGTCCTCGACCAACCAGTTTTCTCCATTATCCCATTGGTCCAGATTCGTACCGTCAAACAGTGCGATTGCATCGGAAGGAGCGGCATCGTTGGTCGCTCCGGGAGTCACCAGCGGCGGCTCGTCCCAGGACACACCGCTTTTCCATTCCTGAGCGGCAGCGGAATTCGCAGCAGCCAGTATGGCGATGGCATATAAAGACGTCTCGATGCAGTTTCGTAGGAACATCGTCAACGGACTCCTGGAAAAATAGCGCAAACCGAAATCGGCCTGGTTGTGAGGTCGCAGAACTGCCAATGATACTTGCTTGTCCGTCATCGAAAAACCAATCCGCCGCAAAAAACCCGCCACGACGCATACTTCGAATACTGTTTCAGTACAATGTTGCGTTGTCAGAACTTTTGGCACAGTTGTAATGCACTTTGCCGAATGATGGCAGCCTTGCAGAACAATTGGGAACTCAAATTGCCCGATTCAACAGGTGCGAGAGGCCTGAATTACAGAGCGGCATTTCAAACTTTGCACAGCAGGAGCGTGTTTCCTTGTACGAATTGTTCGGTGTGAGTGTTATTTTTCTGGGCACCCTGCTGCTCCTTTTTGGAACACTACGGCTGATCCGCAATGCGTATCGGACGCGACGCTGGCTGGGCGTTCTGCTGGCGCTGACTGCGTTCCTGGGCACGCCGCTGATCTATGGATTGGTCCGTTATCGCCAGAACATCCGACCGCTGATGCTGATACTGGCCGGAATGATTATCGGTGCCATCCCATTTGCCGCCGAGCATGCTTATGAATTCGTTTTTGGCCTTGGTGAGCGCGAGCGTGTCATCGACGGCGACAGGCATCTGACTTTGACCGGCTGGGACCACAAGGATTACGCAACGGTTTTGTCTCGCAGGAAAGACGTGGCAGTGCTGGAGCTGGGCAACTCGGACGTGACCGACGAAACGCTGACTCTGCTGTGTGAAATGTCGCGATTGAAAGAATTGACGCTCAACGACACCATGGTGACGGATGCCGGGCTGGAAATGCTGAAGACGCTGCCTGCTCTGGAAAGCCTGCGACTGGCCAGGACCAAAGTGACCAAAGAAGGGATCTCCGGATTTCTGGCTAAGCCACCGCCGAAACTTCTGCAGATCGATGTGTCCGGCAATTCCATCCCGGCCTCTGCTCTGCGAAAATGGAAGAACGTGGACCCGGAGCATCGACGGTATGTGAACTAGATGCTGCCGGAAAAGTAACAGGGGATTGGCCGCAAAAGAGCGCAAGGATCGCAAAGAATTGAACGGGATGGATATCAGCATCGCCAAAAACAACGTGTATTTTTTGCGATCTTTGCGTTCTTTCGCGGCCATGACTTGTACGCCCAGAAATTTAACAACAGAAAAATCATTCCATGCAACTCATCGAAGATGCGGCGGGCGATCCGAAGAACGCTCAGTTTCTTTGTCGCGCATGTCAGTTGGCTTACTTGCCCGAAGCGGCAGGCGTTAAGGGATTTCAGGACGATCTGGGACTGACAGCGAAACTGCTCAGCATCGACAATACGCAGGTTTACATTGCCGAGAGTCCGGATCATCTGGTCGTGGCGTTTCGCGGCACGGAGGATCCCACCAGTATCGATGGACTCAAGGACTGGCTTCTGACCGACGCCATGAATCTGCTGGTCGTGCCCGAGGGACGACTCGGCCATGACTTGTCGGCGGCGGGTGTCGGGGCGAAGTTTCATAAGGGGTTTGTCGATGCGATCGCGGAGATCTGGGAACCGCTCCGGGACGATGTCGAAGCGAAAATGAAGAAGTCAGACCGTCCGCTGTGGATCACCGGTCATAGTCTTGGCGGGGCGCTTGCATTGCTCGCCGCATGGCTGCTCAAACGCCGATTTACTAGTGTTCACCAGATCTACACATTCGGTGCACCAATGATTGGCAATCAGAAGGCAAGTGATGCCTTTAACAATGAATTCTCCGGGAAGATTTTCCGATACGTCAGCGGTCGAGACCCTGTCCCTAAGTTGCCTGGACTGAGTCTCGTGGCAAACGAATTCACGCATGTCGAAACTGCTCGAGTGCTGGGCACAGACCCGATGACAAACCTTTCACAGTTCGTGGGAGCAATCGGATCGCAGGCCGTGAAGGGACTGCTTGCCGGAAGCGTGATCGATGATGTCTGGAAATATGTCAACGAACAGGTCTCTGCCCACTTTCTGGATGCTTACGATGGGCTGCTGAAGAAGTAGAGGAACACAATCGCACGATGAAATCAATTGCATTTGCCAACGGGACAGTCGTACTGCCCGACCGTTTGCTTGACG
Source organism: Candidatus Kuenenia sp. (assembly GCA_043722015.1). Taxonomy (GTDB): domain Bacteria; phylum Planctomycetota; class Planctomycetia; order Planctomycetales; family Planctomycetaceae; genus SXXK01. The sequence continues at coordinate 2,847 of JAYSPO010000857.1, forward strand.
ACGGCATGGTCTGCTGTGAAGACTCAAAGATCCATTATGTGGGTCAGCGAAAATCACTGCCGGGGGAGGTTGAAATCATCGATGCGAAAGGCGGAGTCATCGCACCGGGTTTCATCGACCTGCATGTCCACGGCGGTGCCGGAGCGGACTTCATGGACGGTACGCCGGAATCCGTCATCAGTGCCTGTGCCGCGCATCTGCGACACGGCACCACGACAATTTTTCCGACTACGACGACCGGCAGTTCGCAGCAGATCATGGACATGATCAGTGCCTGTGCGGTGGCAGAGCAGCAATTGTCAAAACAACCGACGCAGGCAGCTCGCATCGCTGGCGTACACTTGTATGGACCGTATTTTGCTGAAGACAAAGTCGGCTGTCATGCAGCCGATGGACGCCGCAGTCCGGTTGTCAGTGAATTTCAAAAGTACTTCGATAGCGGAATTATTCGCATTGCCACCTGTGCGGCCGAACTTCCGGGAGCGAATGCGTTCTACAACATGGCGCGCCAGCACAACTGCCTCATCACCTGCGGACATTCAAATTCCACATGGAACGAAATGCAGGCTGCATTCGATGCCGGGATGAGACACGTTGATCACTTTTGGTGTGCGATGAGTTCCGTGCCTTCGATCAGGCAGCGCTGCCACGTTCCCATGCAGGGCAGCATGGCGGAATTTGTGCTGATGAATGCCGACATGAGTACCGAGGTGATTGCTGACGGTTGGCATCTGGCTCCGGAATTGCTGGAGTTTGCCTTCCGCATGAAGGGGGCTGAGCGACTTTGCCTCGTGACTGACTGTAACCGCGCGCTGGACATGCCGATTGGCGAATATCGCTTTGGCAACCCGACAGACGGAACGATGTTTCGCAGCGACGGGAAAGTCGGATGGGCACCCAATGGGAGTCTGGCGAGTTCCATTGTCGGTATGGATCACATGGTGCGTCACATGAAGCGAAGCACTTCCGCAAGTCTGTCGCAGGTGATCCGGATGGCCAGCCTGACTCCCGCTGAGCGAACCGGAATCGCGGATCGGACCGGTAGTCTGGACGTCGGCAAGCAAGCTGATATCCTTGTCATGGATGAAGACCTGAATGTTGTCGATGTGTTCGCAGGTGGTCTGAGGGTTTCCGACTATACTCAACGCGGCGATCGATGAGATGTTTGATTGTTTAACGGCAAGCCGCAGGCGTCGGCAGGTTGTCGGTGACGCTGTCGCCTGCGGCTTGCCGTTAAACGATTCATTGGTGACCGTGCGCGGTGTAAGATGCTGGTCATAGGATTTTGACCCTCGTTCCACGGACATTGCACAATGAACCCGCCGACTGCGATCTCCAGCGAAACAATCCTGTTCGTCACCGGACGACTTGCGGAACCGGGACTGCGCGAAGTCGTTGTCGGCATCTCTCAGAAGTTGGGCTTTCGCTTTGAAATTGCAGTCCCCGGCATTCAGGTCGCCGCACTGCTGCATGTCAGTCTGTTGATCAAACGGCTGACTGTTCCGCCACACATCAGTCGCGTTATCCTGCCCGGCTGGTGTCAGGGAGATCTCTCGGAACTGGAACACCACTTCGGCAAACCGTTCGAAACTGGCCCGCGCGACCTGTACGATCTGCCGGAGTATTTTGGACTCAGCAAACGTCGCACGGCGGATCTCAGTCGCTATTCCGTCGAGATCCTCGCAGAAATCAATCACGCGACTCGCATGCCGCTGTTGGAAATTGTCCGCGAAGCAAAGGCGTTGGTCGCGTCCGGGGCGAATGTGATCGACATCGGTGGCGTACCGGGCGAAAGCAGTCCGCGAATTGCCGAGATTGTGACGACTCTGCGTGGCGAAGGACTACGGATTTCGATCGACAGTTTTGATCGTCAGGAAGTCGAGCAGGCTGTCGGTGCCGGCGCGGAACTTATCCTGAGCTGCAATCATTCCAACATCGACTGGGTCACCAAACTTGGTGTCGAAGTCGTCGCGATTCCGGATGTGCCGCATGACCTCGAGTCTCTGGATCGTCTGATTGAACGCCTGCGTGAAGGAGATACTGCTTTTCGAGTCGATCCGATTATTGAACCGATCGGCATGGGGTTCACAGCATCGCTGCAGAGATACATGCGCGTTCGCGAAACGTATCCGGACGTGCCCATGATGATGGGTATTGGAAATATCACCGAACTGACGGAAGTCGATTCCGCCGGCGTCAATATGATCCTGGCGGCGGTCTGTGAGGAACTCGGGATTCAAAGTGTACTGACGACGCAGGTGATCAACTGGTGCCGCTCGTCCGTCGCCGAATTCGATGCCGCCCGCCGCGTGATGTACCATGCGGTCGCGGCCAGGACGATTCCCAAGCACCTGAGTTCCGCTCTCGTCATGCTGCGTGACGCGCGAATGAAGCCGAAGTCGGAGGAATCTCTACGGCAACTCGCTTCCGCACTGACCGATCCGAATTTTCGAATCTTCGCGGAAGCGGGTAAGGTGCATCTGATGAACCGCTACGGGCACTGGCACGGTCAGGATGTGTTTCGATTGTTCGAGCAGGCAACATCTGGTGACGCCGCTTCTGCAGTTTACAGCAACGACCAAATGTCACAACAGGATGATCCGATAGAAAAAGCGTCTGGCTCGACGCAGAGAGTCAAGTTACGGGAATCAAGACCGCAGTCCAAAGATCTCATCGACGCCAGCCACGCCTTCTATCTGGGCTATGAACTCGCCCGCGCAGAAATCGCACTACATCTTGGTAAACAGTACACTCAGGACGAACCCATGCAATGGGGCCTCCTCGGCCCAACCCGCGCATCATCTACTGTCGCTATGCACGTGAATGATCAGGAAACGACATCGTAATGCACTATTTGAGATTTCGTATTTGAGATTTGAGATTTGAAATACGAAGCGGGGCGTTGCCGACGCGGTTAGACGAATGGGCCATCCTCAACCGCGCGGTATTGAGCGGAGACCTCGCGGGGCTGGAAACTACCGTCGCTCCATTAACGAAAAAAGGAGCCCCGGCATCACGCCGAGACTCCTTCTGCATTTCCTGATGTATCGCTTGCAAATTCTACAAACTAGAATTCACCAACGGTTTCTCCGCCAGCCTTCGTCCCGAGTGCACCCCACACACCGTATGGGCTAGGACTGTTTACAGTTGTCACAGCGGGTGCCAGATTTCCAGTGTCAATGCTGTCGCTGATAAAGCGAACAGAGCCGTCGCACAGGACAACCTGCACACCACCGGTGTGATAGCTGCTTGCGGTGAGAATACTCCGAGCGGAGTCCGCATTGCCGTTTCCATCATTCGTACATGAGGGTCCATTCGGTGCAATTACCGTATTGAAGGCCACGTTTTCGGGCTGACCATCCTGCCAGATCGAACTGAACTTGCCTTTCAAATTTGCCGCTGTCGTATATCGCTTACCTGCGATGAGTGGTGTTGTAGATCTTTGGTGCCTGACACCGCAGATCTTTGGCCGACTTCAAATTGACTGGCAGCGGCACTGTCGCGGCTGCGGCTGACGGCGAAGAGAGTATCGACGATCCCCAGAGTGATCCTGGTGAAACCGGCGAATAGACACTGCTGAAGTCAAGGGATGCAATCGATCATGCGAATCGAGCGGCGTCCGCTTTGCTTTCTGCGCCGATCCACTCGATCGGATGGACTCGCCGGATTTTCATGTTGCTGATACGGTCGGCGATGCTATCCGCCGCCGCGACGGATTTCGGAACCGGCAAATCGGATTTCGAAGCGGTAGATTCGTTTGGTCGAACAGGTGATCCGTCCTGTTTCCAGATTCACGCTCTCCGGGATTTCAGCGCGATTCACATTCGCCACCGCTCGATATCCACGCTCGGCGAAAATATCGATGACCATCGCCAGTGCCAGCGGATCGTCGAACAGAAGGTCTTCCGAGTTCACGATCGCCATTCCGGGGATTGCATGTCGAACGACGATTGGTATGAACCGATGTTCGATTAGTCGGATCACTCTCTGAAACAAACTGCGGTGCTCAAGCTGGTAGCTGTCCATGCGTCGAACAAGCTCCTGGCGTGCGTGTGTAATAAGGTCGCTCGCGAGTGGCAGACGCCTGACAGCATCGTGAGTTTCAGGATCGAGTTCCAGGGACGACTGGTAGTCCAGTTCGTTTCGAATATTGCGTTCAACGCTTTCGATGGACCCTTGAGCGTTCACGAAGTGATAGTGATAAATCTCCTTGAGCGACTGCA
>JAYSPO010000858.1:0-4087 GCA_043722015.1 Candidatus Kuenenia sp.
ATCACGTATTGCCCCGGACCGCTGCGACGAACAGCCAGAAATGGTACAGTATAACCGCCGTGGTCTCGTGGGCGAATGACTAACTCCGGGAAAACAACCGTGTTCTCAGGCGAGCAGCCGGTCGTCAGCGCTCCGAGTGCGTCGGTTCCGGAAATGAATTCGCAGGAATTCAGTGCCTCGCCGAACACTTGCCAATTGTCCGGTCCCTTGAATTCGACGACAATCGGTAGATAAATGTTCGGTGTTTGTTCAGGAATGTCTCTCCGGGAAGACCGATCGAGATTCTGGTTATGGGTGAGGTGAAATGACAATTGACCCGATCAGCGTACATGGCGTAAGAAGAAACTTCAACGCTGTTGTGCTGTGTGTCGCGATCCATTTGTTTTCTGGCTGTACGGATAACACAAAGGATAGCGAAACGGCCAATGGTGCCGCCAATACGTCAGATGCATCTCAAAGCACAGACGTCGCCGCCGCGACGGACGCTGAGGTGACTCAGCAAGTGAAAGTCTTCTGCGGTGCATGCCATGCTGTGCCGCTGCCAGACAGTTTTCCGAAGCAGGCATGGTACGACGAAGTCAGGCGAGGGTTCAATTTTTATTATGAATCCGCGCGCACTGATCTGGTGCCGCCGCGCCAGGCACTAGTGGTCACGTGGTATCAGAAGCGGGCACCCGAGCAACTTGCGATGCCCGAGCAGTCTGAACAAAACGAATCACCCCTCAAGTTTGAGCTGCGCCCGATCGACGTCGCCGTGGACTCGACTGAACTCGCGGCCGTGTCTGTGGTCCGCCTGGCGGCCCCTGATTCAAGTCCCTCGCAATTCCGGGTCAGTGATATGCGACGCGGAGTCGTCGTTAAGTGTGATATGAATGATCCGACGCAATCAGCGGTACTACGAATCGGTACAAATCCGGCAGGAACATGTGACGCTGATCTCGACCAGAACGGCAGCCCGGATCTTGTCGTGGCAGACCTTGGAAGTTTTCTTCCGGAGGATCACAACAAGGGGCAGGTGCTCTGGCTTCCAGACGGCAATCGCAGCGATGCGAAGCCTGAGCCTCGCGTCATTCTGAACTCCATCGGGCGCGTCGCCGACGTGCAGCCGGCAGATCTGGACAATGACGGCGATCCGGATCTTGTCGTCGCGGAATTCGGCTGGCACAAAACGGGCGGGATTCATGTTGTGTTCAATGACGTGAGCCCGACGGGTGAGCGTACCTTCCGCGATCTGAAAGTGGACTCAAGGCCCGGCACGATTCATGTTCCGGTGACTGATCTGGACGGCGACGGGCGAATGGACTTCGTCGCGTTGATTAGCCAGGAGCACGAAGTGATAGAAGCATTCCTGAATCGGAAAACTGGTTTCGAAAAAGTCCGGATCTACGCTGCGCCTGATCCGTCGTACGGGTCGAGTGGTATTGAACTCACCGACTTCGACGGCGACGGTGATGCCGATATTCTGTACACAGTCGGCGATACGTTTGATTCGTATCTGATCAAGCCGTACCACGGAATCTGGCTGCTGCGAAATGACGGTCAGCTCAGTTTCGAACCACAGCACATTGCCGCGATGCCCGGAGTGCTGCGGGCCGTGAACGCCGATCTGGACGGCGACGGCGATCAGGACATCATTGCCGCTGCACTCCTGCCGTCGAAGTCTGTGCGCGGGAAATCGCCAACGGATCTGCAGGCGCTCATCTGGCTGGAACAGACCGCTGACGGCAAGTTTGCACGCCACGTGATTCAGCGAGGACTGCCGATTTACGCATCACTAGCCGTAAGCGATATCGACGGCGATTCAGATCTGGATATTGTCGCAGGCTGTTTTCATACGGAAATGGTTGATCCACCGTCACTACTGCATGTGTTTGAGAATCTGCGACAGGGAAAATAACGGCGACTCAGTTGTAGGATGGACATTCATGTCCGTCGCATGGCCCTGAAACAAAGTCGAAGCGAAGGTTGTTGTGCCTTGACAGCCGTTCGACAATGCAACGGCGTCTGGCGAATATCTCGGACATGAATGTCCAAGGTACAGGAATAACGGCCTGCCTCAATAAATCGATGGATCAGCATCGTGGCTGCCGTCGGCGTGCAGGAAGCGGAAGTCACAGCCTTCGTGAGCCTGAGTTGTCTCATCGAAATAGAGCTTGCCGTATCCGCGTGTGAATTTTGGCGCGGGTGCTTTCCATGCGGCCTTCCGCGTTGCCAGTTCCTGGTCGCTGATCTCGAGATGCAGCCGACGTCCGGCGACATCCAATGTGATCATGTCGCCGTTGCGGACGAGGGCCAGCGGGCCACCGACAAAGGATTCCGGTGACACATGCAGCACACAGGCTCCGTAACTGGTGCCGCTCATGCGTGCGTCACTGATCCGCACCATGTCACGCACGCCCTGTTCCAGCAGATACTTTGGAATCGGCAACATGCCCCATTCCGGTATGCCGGGTGCCCCGAGCGGGCCGGCATTCTGCAACACGATGACATGATCTTTCGTCAAAGCGAGCGACGGATCATCGATGCGGGCTTTCAAATCGGGATAGTCCTTAAAAACAGCAGCTGGCCCACGATGCTGCAACAGTTCGGCTTCGGCAGCTGCGGGTTTGATCACACATCCGTCCGGAGCCAGATTGCCCCGCAACACGGCCAGACTGCCGGTCGCGCAGATAGGATTGTTGCGACGACGAATCACGTCATCGTTCCAGATCTCCGCACCATCGATGGCCGCTTTGAGCGTCTGACCTTCGACCGTCTGAGCATCGAGATGCAACAGATCCGCGATTTGAACGAGCAAGGCGTTCAGACCGCCAGCATCGAAGAAGTCTGCCATGACGAATTTTCCGGCTGGACGCAGATTGGCCAGCACCGGAGTTCGCTGCGACGCCAGATCAAAATCTTCGAGCGTCAGCTTCACGCCGGTACGACCGGCCATTGCCATCAAATGTACGATGGCATTTGTGGATCCGCCAATGGCCATCAGTGTCGTGATCGCATTTTCAAAAGCCGTCCGATTAAGAATCTCCGAAGGCTTCACATTTAACCATGCAAGTTCCACAGCCTGCCGACCGGTCATGGATGCCATCCGCGCGTGACCGGAATGCGTTGCCGGTACAGAACTGGCTCCGGCCAGCGTCATGCCCATGACTTCCGCCAGTGCGGTCATCGTGGAAGCTGTGCCCATCGTCATGCAGTGGCCGGGCGACGCGGCGATGTGGTCTTCCAGCTGACACCAGGCCTCGCACGACAGCCGACCGGCGCCGCGTTCGGCCCAGAATCGCCAGACGTCAGTGCCGCTGGCAAGCTGTTCGCCATGCCACGCGGTCCGATTCATCGGTCCGCCCGGCATCACGATCGACGGCACATCGGCGCTCAACGCACTCATCAGCAGCGCGGGTGTCGTCTTATCGCAGCCAACCATCAACACTGCAGCGTCGATCGGATACGTGCGGAGCACTTCCTCGCCTTCCATCGCCAGCAGGTTGCGATAATACATTGATGTGGGCTTCATGAAAGTTTCGCTGAGCCCCATCACGGGTATCTCAACGGGAAACCCGCCCGCCTGCCAGACGCCGCGTTTGATGTCTTCCACGCGCTGCTTGAAATGCGCGTGGCAGGAAATCAAGTCGTTCCATGTATTCAGGATGCCGATCACCGGCTTGTCTTTGAAGTCGTCGGTTGAGAAACCGGATTGCTTCTGACGCGAGCGATGCCCAAACGACCGAAGATCGTCAGGACCCAGATATCGGTGACTGCGAAGTTGTTCCGGCTGCAGACGTGTGCGTGGATTCATGGTTCAGGGGTGTTCTGGAGAGTAACGTTCACGAAAAGTGAGCAGGCATGATATCCGGGGCTTCTGACCAGATGGAAGCCAGTGAGGTATGATCGTTTTCCGCACGGATAGCCGCAAAAGAGCGCAAAGAACGCAAAAGGAATCGCAGCTAGTGCTTCGTCAAGACTTGATTTTCGGGTGGCCGGGGTTGGAGAGCGCTAGCTCGAAACCCCGGGGCTTCCTTCGCTTCGCTCAGTCCAGCCCCGGCCACCCAACCACAATTCTTAGATCTGACGGGGCACTAGAAACTTGGCG
>JAYSPO010000859.1:0-6813 GCA_043722015.1 Candidatus Kuenenia sp.
TGTAGGGTGTGACAAGCAACGCGCAGGCACACCGAATCACAGACATGGTGTGCCGGCGCTCCGCTTGTCACACCCTACAAGTTCACAAATTGGCCAGCCGTGGCGGAGCGACAGAGCTAAGTTGTGCAGGACTTTGATCGGAATATCCTATAGGATGCGACTCTTGTTCTGAAGCTCAATGACATCAGGAGAATTCCATGCACGTCTCGTTTCGTACGATCATCGTTTCCGCCGCCATCCTGTGCATGAATTCCGGATTCGCCATCGCAGGCGACTCGGGAAAGCCGAATGTTCTGTTCATTGCGGTGGACGATCTGAATCACTGGGTCGGACATCTGGGGCGAAATCCTCAGACGAAGACACCCAATATTGATCGACTCGCCAGAATGGGAGTCACGTTTACCAATGCTCACTGTGCCGCACCAGTCTGCAATCCTTCGCGTGCGGCATTGTTGTCGGGGATGCGACCAGGTACGACCGGCATTTATGACAATGGCCAGCCGTTTGAACTCGCAGTCAATGCAGAGCAGTCGCTCGTGACACAGTTCCGCAAGGCCGGATACGAAACACTGGGCATGGGGAAACTCTGGCATGGCGGCCTGGGCTTTCCGGAACAATGGACGGGAACCGGTGGGCGAGAGCGAAACGAAAATCACGGAACCGGCGTCCTTAAAGACCGCAGCATTGGTGGAATTAAGTTTGGAGTTCTGAACGCTGGCGACGAAGCTGTTTCTGACACGCAGATCGCGGATTATGTGATTGGCGAGTTGAGCAAGTCACACGACAAGCCGTTTTTCGTGACGGCCGGTTTTCATAAACCACACATGCCATGGAATGTGCCGAAGAAGTATTTTGATATGCATCCGCTGGAACAGATTCAGCTTCCGCCGGTCAAAGACGGCGACCTGAGTGATATTCCTCCCGCGGGAATCAGGATGGCAAAACCTGACGGTGACCATCGCGCTGTGCTTGAATCTGGTCGCTGGAAAGAAGCCGTGCAGGCGTATCTTGCCGCGATCAGTTATCTCGATGGACAAGTCGGCCGCCTCCTGGACGCGCTGGAAAAATCACCACATCGCGACAACACCATCATCTGCCTGTGGGGAGATCACGGCTGGCATCTGGGCGAAAAAGAGCATTGGCGAAAATTCGCGCTGTGGGAAGAAGCGACTCGCGCGCCGTTCATCTGGGTTGTACCGGGCGTGACAAAAGCCGGTGGTGTCTGCGATCGGCCCGTGGACTTCATGACCATCTATCCCACGCTCTGTGATTTGGCCGATGTTGCGGTGCCGTCGCATGTGGAAGGTGCATCGATTCGATCGCTGCTGGCGAATCCGGCATCCACCGAGCCGCGCGTGGCAATCACGACATTCGGTCGGAACAATCACGCGGTTCGGGATGACCGCTGGCGATTCATTCGATATGCAGACGGTGGCGAAGAACTCTACGATCACGCCCACGATCCCTGGGAATGGACGAACCTCGCATCGCAACCGGGACATGCCGACCTGAAAGTGCAGCTTGCCGCGCACTTTCCGACCGTGAATAATCCGACGGTCAAAGGTGAAGGCGACAAAAATGGCGGTCAGGGTGGCGACAGGAACGGAGGCAAGCGGAAGAATCAAAAGCAGAAAAAACAGGAGGCGACGCCCGTATCAATCCGGTCCGAAGTCAAACGTCCGACGAACATCGTGTTCTTCGTCGTCGATGATCTCGGGCAACGCGACCTTGGCTGTTACGGAAGCACATTCTACGAAACGCCGAATCTGGATCGCCTGGCGAAGCAGGGAGCAATGTTTCCGAATGCATACGCCGCATGTCCCGTCTGTTCGCCGACTCGCGCCAGCATCCTGACGGGGCAGTATCCGCAACGCACGGGGATTACCGACTACATCGGGGCAGCACAGCCAGCGAAATGGAAACGCAATACACCGCATCTGCCTGCACCGTATGCGGAACATCTGGCACTGGAGTATGTGACGCTCGCGGAATCACTGAAGTCACACGGGTACGCCACATTCCTGGGAGGCAAATGGCACCTCGGCGGCGACGGATTTTCGCCGGAGGATCAGGGATTTGACATCAACATGGGCGGTCTTGAACGCGGAGGTCCGTATGGCGGGAAGAAGTATTTTTCGCCGTACGGAAATCCAAAACTGCCTGATGGTCCTGAAGGCGAACACCTGCCTGATCGCCTGGCGTCCGAGGCCTCGAAGTTCATTGAAGCAAATCGGGACAAACCATTCTTTGTCTATCTGCCATTTTATTCCGTCCATACACCTTTGATGGCACCGCCTGATCTGGTGCAGAAGTATGAGAAGAAAAGATCGCAGCTCGGACAGACAGACGTCTTCGGGGATGAGCCGCCGCGCAAGGTTCGGCTGACTCAGGATCATGCCGTGTATGCGGGCATGGTGGAAGCCATGGATCAGGCCGTCGGCAGAGTTATCGCCAAACTGGATGAACTCAAGCTTGCCGAAGACACACTCGTGATCATGACGAGCGACAACGGCGGACTCTCAACCAGCGAAGGATCACCGACCTCCAACCAGCCGCTGCGGGCTGGCAAGGGGTGGCTGTACGAGGGCGGCAATCGCACGTCACTTGTCATGTGTTGGCCGGAAGTGATATCACCGGGTATGGTCAACGAGTCGCACGTGATCAGTCCGGATTATTTTCCGACGATTCTGGAGGCGGCAGGTTTGCCACTGGAACCCGATCATCACAAAGACGGCGTGAGTCTTCTGGCGTCACTGAAGTCCGGCGAACCCACGGCGAACCGCCCGCTGTATTGGCACTATCCTCATTACGGCAACCAGGGCGGCGCACCGGGGGCGGCGATTCTGGACGGGGACTGGAAACTGATCGAATGGTTCGACAGCGACACGGTCGAACTGTTCAACCTTGCAACAGATCCAGGCGAAGCGAAAAATCTCGCGACAGCAGAACTCCAGCACGTCGCGCGTTTGCAACAGATGCTGCACGACTGGCAGGCGAAGGTCGGCGCGGTGAAGTCCGTGGTGAATCCCGATTTCGATCCGTCAAAGCCCAATGGAAGGGGATGAGGCTGCGCAGTTTTTGGGTCACTGTATTCGCTACTATGGAGCTTGCCTCCATAGGGCGATACATCCGAAAATCTTGCGGCAATCAGCCATGTGCTGGAGAACGTCGGCAGCGTTGTGCAGGCGAAGAGGGTATAATTGAAGCATGACTACACTCACCGAAATCTTGACTGCTGCTCAGTCCCTGCCGTCGGGCGAGCGTGCTCAACTCATCGCAGCACTTTGGGACAATGTGGTGCCAACCGATTGGATTCCACCAGACAGTCAATGGATCGCCGAAGCCAACCGTCGTAGTGATGCGTACGACGCTGGCGAAATGACTGGGTCAGCCTGGACCGACGTACGCGAACGTGCATGCCGTAAGGCTGGCCTCGATGGTTAATATTATTGTCTGTTCGGCCGCCGAGATCGACTATACGTAATCGTTGACGTGGTACGCCGAGCGCAGCGTTGAAGCCGCCAATGACTTCGATGCTGAGTTTGATCGTACTTTGGAGCAAATCGCTGCTGATCCCGAACGCTTTCCTATGTGCGACTTGCGCCATCGCTACTTTCTCCTTCGGCGATTCCCGTTTCGCATCATCTTCCGGCGTGTTCGTCACGACGTCCTTGTTATTGCGGTCGCGCACAATTCACGTTTTCCTGATTACTGGGCCAATCGGCAGCACCGCCGCACAACAGCCGGATTTCCTGGCACACCAAAACTCCGCCGCATTGCTGAATTCAAAGTGTAGCCGTCTCGCTCCGCCGAGACGAGCCCTCAACGACGCCACAGGAATGAAGATCCAACGTGCAGTTGTCCTTTGGCGGAATGCGGCCATATACTCCCTGGCGACCGAGCAAGGTTGGTGACGATCGTTTCCATCGGGCTCATCGCGCGGAGCGTGATGGCTACATTGGTGTGGAGTACCGCGCTGTATACATTTCATATCGCTCGCATACAGCAAATCACTAGTTCCACGTCCGGAAATTTCCTGCACTCGCCAACGTCGTCATGCGATCCTGCAGCAATCCCATGAATTCATCGCGGCTGCCGGTCCACGGAATCGACTCGCCGACAAACACGTCGCAGAAGAACGGGACCAGGATGCCTTCACCGCGCGGAAGTGATTTGCCAAGACCATGCAGGAAGACTGGCACTATCGGCACCTCCGGATGCCGCTTCGCGACGTGTGCGATTCCCGTCCTGAATGCCTCCAACTGCTCCGGCTGCCCCCGCGAACCTTCTGGAAACAGGATCAGGATGTTTCCGGCGGCCAGGGCGTCAGAAATTCCGGCGAGCGGATCGGATCGTTCTCCGGCGACTGCGCGTTTCAGAGGAATGATGCCGATGATTTGCGTCGAAAACCATGCCCGCCATTTGTTACGCAGGAAATAATCGACCGCAGCGACAGGCCGCACGATGGAAAGTCGCTTCATTCCAAACAGCGTCATCAGTGTCAATGCGTCGAGATGACTGTTGTGGTTCGCGACGACAATCGCAGGGCCGGATTCGGGCAGGAGTTCTCGCCGACGCACGTTCAGGCCAAGCACAATCAGAATGACTGGCCGCACGATGCACAGAAAGAACAAATAGCGCAGGGCAGAATTCACCGAGAGTTGCTCGTCGAAGGGGATTGGTCAGCAGTAGCAGTAGAAAATGAAGTGGAAATATAAAGGTGCAGTGTACGTGAGACTGTCGATGCGGTCGAGAATACCTCCATGCCCGGGCAGCATCGTTCCGGAATCTTTGACGCCAAGGTCCCGCTTGAGAGCCGAGATCGAAACATCGCCGGCGAATCCGCTCAGTCCGATGATCGTGCCCGCAAGGAGGGCTCGCTCCCAGTCCAGAAATGTCAGATACGGACCAAGCAGCGTGGCCAGGAGCATGGTTGTCGCCACACCTCCCGCGAGGCCGCCGAGCGTCTTTCCCGGACTGACCTTCGGCACGACTTTTCGTCGTCCCAGCGTCTTCCCCCAAATGTATTGCGCCACATCGTTGCTTTGAGTCAGCAGGACGAGCAGGATCAGCAATCCCGGCCCCGGATGTAACACGCCGGCTTCCGACGGCCACACGGGCTTGTATCGAGCACTGTCAACCGGATGAATGACAAGCAGCATTGCCGCATGTGACAAACTGAAGACGGTCGTCATCAGTCCCCAATGCAGTGTGCCGATAGCGCGCAGGAAGCCGTCTGTTTCTCCGATCAGCACCATGCGTGTGGGCAGCAGCAGAAACAAGTAGACGGGAATAAAGATGATAAACATTCCGTACCATTCAAGGTACACCCAGAGATACTGCAACGGGATCGACAGGTAAGCCAAAAACAGCACTCGATGGTCGGCCCGTCGCGTCGGCACCAGCGACAGGAATTCCTTCAGCGCCAGAAAGCTGACGAAGGCCAGAAAGAAGAGTGACGCGCCGCGACTCAGGATGATCGCCAGGCTGAACAATCCGGCGATCACCCACCATGTTCTGATGCGAAGTCGCAGCTCGCGAAAGTCTTTGTCTGGCTTTGCCCGCTGCAGAATTCTCGCGACAAGACTTGCGATGACCAGAGCCGCAAAGATGCCCGCCAGTGTGTAGCGGACTTCCGTCGTGAGATGATCGATCTTCAGAAATGTCATGTCCTGCCATCCTGCCGTTCACGCATCAGTCTCGCAATATGGTTCAGTCTGCGTACGGCCGTGACCATACCGCCCGCGATAACCAACAACAGTGCCCCGCCGCAGATCCCGATGCCCGTTGAAGCGTGGATCGGTTGCCACTGCCACGGCAGCACCGCCGAGGCGACACACACCAGCGTCATCAGAGCCATGCGTTGCTGCTTGGCAAACGGGCCCAGAAAAACCTGCCCGACTCCAACGCTTGCCCCGATCGCACGGACGTATGCAATAAACACGGCAACCAGTGCGGCGGTCAGGCCGAGCATCGGACATCCGCCCCAGGCAAATCCTGCACCGATCAGAATCGCAGGGTCCGACAGTCGGTCGGGAACTTCGTTGTAGAGATCTCCGACGGCTGACTTTTTTCCACCTTCGATGGCCACCATGCCGTCCATAAGATTTGCGATCAGTCGAAACTGAATCATGATGGCAGAAAGAATCCAAAAGCCACGGCGAAGGAACGGGTCTTCAATCCGATTCGTTGCTGCAAGACATCCACCTGCCACGATGGCAAAGACGACGCTGGCGACGGAGATCGCGTTGGGCGTCACACCTGAGTTCGCCAACGCACTGGCCAACTTCTGAAAGACGGGCCACTGACGCGATTTTAACGGACGTCGGCCGGATTGATCAGGACCAGAATCAGGCATGCCTTATTTCCCCATCATGTACATGCCGAGCAGCAGAAATGCCATCCCACCGACATGAATCAATTTGATCGGAGTTCCATACGCAATCAGACCGATGATCGCCGCCCAGATGAAAGTCGTCGCGTAGACAGGATACAAAACAGACAACGCACCGCCTTTTCGGAATGCCCCGACAAACAGGACCATGACCGCCGTGTAGCAGACAACGCCTCCCAGGATTCGTGCATTCAGCAGATAGCTGCTGAACGATCGGCCCGCTGAATCCGCTCCGGATTTGTAGAGAAACTGCCCGATGGCTCCCAGGAAAGACGCCATCACAAAGAACAGGATAGAGATGAATGGCGTCTTCACAATGGCCTCGCTTACTTTTGGACGACCACTGATTCCAGGTCGGGAGTCTGCTGCTGTCAGCATCAGCAGCTTAGAGAATAGAAAGGCGGCAGGGAAGCGTTCGG
>JAYSPO010000860.1:0-7185 GCA_043722015.1 Candidatus Kuenenia sp.
GCTGCCGTCCGCACTACGGACGATGCACGGAAATGAACGCCGCTGGGCCAAATGGGTTCCCCGGACGCTTACCGAGGGTGACATCCCATGTCCGGGAGACTCGTCGAATCCGCTGAAACGCGGGTTCATAAAACTGGGCTGCCACATCGTCTTCCACAGCAATCGCCAGTCGCTTCAAATAATTGTCCACATTCGAAGAGTGAGAACGCAGAGCCTCCATCAACTCGACGGATTTTTCTTCCTGATCGTCCATAAACTGTTCCAGCAGCCGTTTCGAAAACAACAGTTTTTCTGCTTTTTCGTATTCAGGCTTCAAAAGTTGGATACGTGCCGTTGCAATCTGTATCTGCGTACTTGTCGAATTCCAATTCGCGGCAGCGGAGTATAATCCAGTCAGATCACCAAGCTTTAGTTCAATTGCTGTTTTTGCAGTTCCGAGGTCGAGCATGAAACCATATGTAGAGTAAAGCGACTTGTTGAATTCATGGAGAATTTCTACCAGCGTGTCTTCATCAGTATCACCCTCCTCTGCCTTGACCTTGCCCACTGCGTCGAATAATCGTTCCACTACTTCAGTGTTCTTTTCGCGGAGCTGTGGCACAATTCGAGCTATTCTAGCGGTCTCTGCTGAGAAATTTGCGTCCGCCTCCAGTGCCTCCGTGGCAAAATTCAAGAATGCGGCCTGCTTCTCTTGTTCATCTTTCAGTCGATTGAGTGCCGCTTTATGCAACGTGAGTTTTGTTTCGAAATCCGACTCAATTTGCCCTTTCTTTGTTTCCAGCAATGATCGTTCGAGTACAAGATTCTGATACTCAATTTCTGCCGTCAACTGCGATTTAAGAGCTTGTGCGAGTTTCACGGTGGAGTACTGAATGGGGTTTAGAGTTCCCTGGCCGGGGACTTGATCGTTGAAATAGGAGACCGTGTTCGGGAAGTGGTAAGTTCGCGAGGCGTTGAAATAGATCTCCTCAGCGTTCTTGCAGTCGATCTTCATGGCTTTGCGGAAGCGATTCTGCAGCGACTTGCCTTTTTCTGTGACATGTGTCAGAGCCTGAATGTATTCCGTCTCACGCTGAGGTAATTCACCAGCGATGAATTCCTGGAATCGCTGCACGATACGCTGGCGGACCGGGCTGTCAGCATGGGCCATTGCAAACAATGCGCCCGCCAGACTAATGGTATCCATCGAGTGTAGGGAGAGCATTTTATTTTCGGAGTTCAGCAGCTCCGAATCCATTTCCTCGAGTTCGCTGATAAAGTCACTGCCGAAAAATGCGTAAAGATAGCGTCGGTCCCGCTGTTCGGGCGTGGTTTGAACGGTTCCGTTGAGCGTCGCGACTCCCACAGTGAGGTCCGGCGGACAGCCGTCCGGCAGATATCCCTGATCGGCGGCGAGTGCAACTTCCGAAGCGACTTCCTGCACGGCTCGTCTCAGTAACTGGCTCGACGTATTCACGAGGAATCGGGAGTGAGCGACTTCCTGATTGATTCTTTCATACACGAAGTCCATCCGGTCTCCGTGTTCTCCGTTGACCTGAATGGTGTGAATCCCAATCTTGACCTGCCCGACTGGCGTATCCAGTTGATGAATCATCCGGCCAATTTTGTTGATGCCTTTGATGGGGCCTCGCAATTGAATTCGGCTGGTGCCGACGACCGAGATCGTCACCTGCGTAACCGGGTCGATGGATTCCATGTCTCCTTTGGCATAGCTGTTTCGGTCCGCCATTCCGGCTGCCACTTCGCGTCGAAATTGTTCCTGAGCAGCCCGCAATTCGGAGGCCTCTGCTCTGACCACCTTGTTTCGATCTTCAATTTCCTTGACTTGCTCGTCCATGAGCTGTTTCGGTAATTTCCCGGGGGCGAGTTCTGCTCCAGCTGATGCGATTTCCTTGTCAACATGCGCAATCGCAGCTTCGTTGACGATGTAATTCGCCTGGAGTGATTTCATCGCAACAATCTTGTTCTGCAGTTCTCCTTTCTTATCCTGAAGCGATACTTGTTCAGCCTTCTCGGCTTTGATATCGCCTTCCAGTTTTGTTCGCTTCGCTGGGGCGCCCGGTACTCCGTTAGCTTCTTCCATCGTTGCAGTTCTGAGTTCCGCTTCAAGGCGAGTGACCTCCGTCTCTGATGCAGCGATCTTTGCTGGAATTCCGTTAATCTCCGAATTCGTCTCTGCGATCGACGTTGACAGGTTTGCCGGGTCGCCTTTAGTCGTCAGTCGAATTGCATTGTCCAGTTGAGCCTTTTGGATCGTGAGTGCGGCTTTCTGTTGATTGCCCTCAACCACACTCTCTCTGGCCTGATCAAGCTCATGTTGCACTTCGCGAGTTCTTTTTGCGGCCTCAACCGCCAGAGTCTCCTGAAATCTGCGTTCATCGATCTTGTCATCTGCCTCTGCACGGGCCTGTTGCGCAAATCTTTGGGCCTCGTCATAGCCAGCCTGATTCAGATCCTGGATATTGCGGTTAATGTACTCGGCGATCTGGCGAGCATCCCGGAAGTAATACAGTTGGACCACTTTCGTATCGACGCGATCTCCCGGATCAAACTCTTTCTGTTCATTCTCCGGTTGCAGGAATCGAGGATACTCGACCTGTTCGCCGCGTTCACGACCGCCTGGCACAATGAATCGGAATTTTGTCGCCGTTTCTGTCGGTGTAAAATCACCTTTTTCATCGACGGTAGGATTGCCCACAAGGTCTGCGATTCCATGGACAACGAAGTAATAAATACCTGGATTCATGTTGCGGAAATGCAGCAGGACTTCCGTATTCTCTCGAAGGATTTTGTGGGGACCTTCTGGAATGACAACTGCGTAATTCACTACGTTTTTATCGTTCTTGTACTCTTCATAGATGCTGAAGTCGTCGTTGGTGACTGTGTTTGGATCAAGATCATTCTCCTTGAAGCGGATCGTCAATGTTGCACTTCCGCCTGGGTAGCGGTCGACCACTGGATTCTGCGGAGTGGGTGGCGTGCTATCGACGTGCAGCACGAGTTCTTCGTCAAAAGTTGCGGCTGCTGTCGCTGGTGCAGTCTGCGTAGCAGCCTGTGCAGGCTTCGACAGAATTGCCGCCACTCGTATATCTTTGTCGTAAGCACTTTTCGGAATAGTGGCCGTGATCACGCCGCCCGGAAGGTCTGCCTCTGCGGGCTTTGTACTGATGTTTTCATCCACTGAAAACTGAAGTTTGACTTTGTTATAACCCGGCTCCGTCGTGGTTGTGGTAAGAGTTACATCAGCGGAATTGCCCGTGCCCCGGATTCGTTCTGCATTTGCATGGCCTTTGGCACCGGTGACTTTGATCGTCGCCCGCTGCCCAATGGCAGGTGTGACTGCAATCGCACAGATGGTTAATCCAACGGCTGTCTGCAACAGAGATTTCAACATGGGTTTGCCTTCCGTGGCAACTGCCTGAGATCATAAGAACAATAAGCGATCTGCGATCAAAATAGCATTTAACGATTCGTCCGAATCGTTATTGTTTCATTCCGCAATTGTTCAATTCCTGCCTGCCGTACTTCTTCCATTGCGCCTCGCTCTTCCGCCTGCTGCCCTGCACTTTTCAGAGCGGCGACTCCCGGCAGGACGCTTGTGAACGCTCGGGTTCGTTCGACGATCAACGCTGCAGTCGCGCCGGCGAGGCCGATGGTTCCTTTGGTAATATCTTTGCAGTCGCTTTTCAGTTCACCCAGTTCTGTCACGAGCTTTGATTTCTGCTTGTGTTCTTCAATAGTGGCGGAGACCTGCGTCACGTGATCATGTACTTCACGTCCAATGCCGCGACCGCTGATGTACTTGACGACCGCCTTATGCCGACACAGCGGCGGGAATTCAATCACAACTCGCCGATCCGGATACACATACGTGATTGAGTGAGCGTTGTAGGCCACGACCGGCGCACCGGCGGGCAGGACCGAGTCGATGTAAAGCTTGTCCCCGGTTTTCGGATGATTGGCGACGATGATGGTCGGGCCGCCGTTCAGAATCTGCGCCTGATACTCTTTGTCGCCACAGTAGTAGTACGGATGCACATGCAGCGTCGGAGGAATCTCAACGCGGCCTCCTTCCACAATCGGCACGGGAAGTCCGTTTTCCTGAACGGCCGGATCAATCACAATCAGTTCATTGAACCCCGGTTCCCGGGGCTCCTGGCCGTAGGCACCAGCAGATGCGATGACGCACGCCGCTGAGAACAGCCACTGAAGGCGTTTTCTCATTGCAAACTCCGATCGGGCCCCGCCGGTTCCTCCAACCCCAGAGAACCGGAACGATCGACCTAATCGGAATTATCGGTTCGGATGGTACTCAAGGAATACCCGAACTCTTTCAACATCGCCAAATGCCCCTGGGTAGTAGGGAGCATATGGAACACAAATCTGGACGGTTTCCGGTTGATTCTTCCGGACCCACCAGGTGCATTCCTTAGCGGCCAAGACAGTCGGGTTCCGGACAGTTGTCCCGGTCGCGGTCAACGGCTCGACTCGGATCACAGCCCTGCCGCCAAGTAGTTGTCCTGCGTCACCTCCCGTATGATTCAGGACACCGGTCACGATGATTCTGCCAGAAATGTCCGTCTTCGCTCCAAGACTTGTGAACACCAATGGCCCGGCTGTTAGATCGTTGAAGACAAACGCTCGTCCCTGTTCCGTGACTTGAACCATGTCGGCACCGTTGACATCTATTCCTACAACTCTCGGCGCGAGGAACAGGATGGCGGGTTCTGAAACCACGGCAGAAACTGCCGGGTTTCGGCTTACCTGATAGTCGTAGTTCGGAATATGGCACTTACTTCGTTCCACGCGCATCTGAAAAAACAGATCGTCGGCGATGCCATGTGGAGCAGCCAGAGTCCCACCGAGGGAAAGGGCAAAGAAAAACGCGGGAACGATCTTCATACGAACAACTCCTGATGAGGTACTTCATTCCCATCGTCAAAAGTCTTCTGTTGCCTGAAGCGTTCCGGTGATGCCCCCATTCTGTTACGCGTGATTGACGGCAATATGACGGCTCTATGCTCTGGGGTGATTCGTCGAGTCACCAGAGCCGTTGCGGCAGTCTTTGCCGGTGCGTTGTGATCTCCACGAGCCACACGGAGGGCTGACGCCCTGCCGCTCGCCTTTACCGGGCGGAACTTCAAAACATCTCATCGTAGTGCATGAGATCGTCTTCGGTGATCAGTTCGTACTGACGTTCTTTCAGCACACGCAGGGCTTCATCGGTTTCGCTGACAAAGATGGCCACGGCTCCGCGACCGTTTTTGCGGTACATGAGCGGATACACATATTGCACGTTGAGTTCAGCGGACATCAGGCTTCCAAGGACGGCGGTGTGGGGCTGGTCAGCGTCGGGCAACAGGACACCGATCACGTCGGTTTCAAACATCGTGAAATTTGCAAATGTCAGCAGTTCATGGGCACGTTCGTAGTGATTCACGATCACACGGGCGACGGCACAGTCAGCGGAATCAAGAATGCTGAGCGCCATGATTCGCAGGTCATCGCGTTCAATCACGCGAAGCAGTTGATGCAGCGAGCCCACGCGGTTTTCGAGAAACACGATAAATTGCCGCAGACAGGGCCAATCGCGACCTCGAGAGGTCGTTGGCTGGATCAGGGAATCATCTCCAAATCCTGAACTCATTGTGGACGGACTCCGTGGGGACGTGTTTCGGGACTCAATTGACCGGAAAATATTTCAGGCACTCTTGCGAAATGATTCGCGTCCGTCAATGATCGAGCTGGCATCGAAGCGTTTTCCGAAATATCGCGAAATCGCGAGTGGATCGCTGAGCACCTTTTCGGCACTGCCAGAGACGAGCACCTGTCCATCACAGATGATGTAACTGCGATCCGTAATTGTCAGAGTTTCACGTTCCCGATGGTCGGTGAGCAGAATCGAAATGCCGCGATCCTTAAGCCCTTTGATGATGTCCTGAATGCTGTGAATCGTGACCGGATCAATGCCCGTGAAGGGTTCGTCCAGCAGGATGATCTGCGGGTCGCTGGCGAGAGCACGAGCAATTTCCAGGCGGCGACGTTCACCTCCGGACAATGATCCCGATCGCTGCGCCCGCTTTTCCCACAGCCCGAATTCTGTCAGAAGCTGCTCAATCCGCTCGTTGCACTGTTTGCGGTTGAGTGCTCGATATTCCAGAATCGCCAGGAGATTTTCAGCGACTGAAAGCTTGGCAAAAATACTGGTGTCCTGCGGTAGATAGCCCAGGCCATTCTGAGCCCTGCGGTACATCGGCCACCGCGTGACATCCTCACCGCGAAGCATGACGCGTCCTTCCGTGGGAGCGATGAGTCCACAAGCCATGCGGAAACTTGTGCTTTTGCCAGCTCCGTTCGGGCCCAACAGTCCGACGATTTCGCCCTCGTTGACGTAAAAGCTGACGCCGTCAACCGCCCGCTTGCCGGGATAATCTTTTACAAGTCCGTCACATGACAACAATGCCATCGGAGAATCCTTCTCGCGAGTCTGTCAACGAATTCTGCTTTCCGGCGTATCTTACCGAATCTTCTTCATTCTGAATATATTGGGATAAAACGGAGCCTGGTAAAGCGGGTAGTCTGCGTCGGACTGCATTTCCTTGTCCATTTCCCTGTCCATCTGACTGACGCGACGTCCGTAGTTGGATTGCGAAACGGAATGGCCTTTGACGGAGAATCCTTTACCATCATTCAGGAACGGTACGCCATGCGGCCAAAAAATGAACATCGCCTTTCCGATCAGATCAATTTCGCGAACAGCATAACGATGACTCTGGATGCCTCGCAGTGGGCGACTCCAGTAATCAAACAGTCGGCTGTCTTTGCTGGCGGGTGAGTTATCGCCGCACATCAGGTATTCATCTGCGGCGAGTTGCATGTCAAACAGACCGTTGTAGCGAGATCGTTGCTCAGTTACGAGGCGAGCATACAGTTGCCCGTAGCTCTCCGGCGTCTTCAGGTTCGACGCCAGATTGTTAAATTCCCGGCTATCTACTTCGCAGGCACTCGCAGTACCAAACGATGGATCCGAGCTGCGTCCCATTTCATCTGTATATTCCAGGACGTCAGCTCGATAATAGATGTCCCGCCGAATCCGCAATTCCGATGCCGTCACGTCCGCGCCTTTGGCAGCGATGCCCGCCGGAGCCAGATCCTGGTCACCCGGGAAATTGAATCCCTCGGTGA
>JAYSPO010000861.1:0-1937 GCA_043722015.1 Candidatus Kuenenia sp.
GTGTGAGCATGAATGATGAACGCAGAGACTGCAATCACCGTCAACGTTCGCAGGAGTTGCATGTGTGTTTCCTGCAGTGCATATTCTGACATGTTGTTACTACTGCTCGCAACGAGTAATTGAATGTGTTTGGTCCACGCAGCCACAGGGATCCTTGTCAGAGATTGTTCACAAAGACCGTCTTTTAAATGAATCCCTCGCCGGCTGCATGGACTCGCTTGAGCAGGATAGCAAACTGGTCTAAGATTTTCAGCACGGATTCGACAGTGGCGATGCACGGTCGGAAAGCTGCTGGAGATTTTGTAGACAGCGGTTGGTTTGCTGCTTGTCCGGGCCAGTCAACGCATTGCACCAGACGCGGGCTTCGCCCGCAACGCAATCACCCCAATCAAATCACAGTCGCGGCGTCCTGTGGTGAAAATTCTGCTAAGTCGGGCCGAACGGGCGTTGTTGTGTTCCGGCCCAAAGGGCCAGCAGTTCAGATAGCCTGGCCCAGCGGGCCAGGGAAATCGCCACCAAACCATCGTCCAGGCCCGAAAAGTCGGCAGTTCATCTCCAGTGCATGCCGAATGGCCGGCCCGTTGAGCCTGAAAATATTTTTTCTGCTCGTGGACCAGGCCCTCCGGGCCAGGCTATTGGAACCGATGGCCCTTTGGGCTGCAGGACGGCACAACTTCGATTCGACAGGATGTCCTCACGCAAATTCCTCGCTATAATCGAACGGCGACGCCGCGTCGCCTCGCTGGAATCTTCACAAAAATCCCGGAACCATCATGTCCGAATCCTCGCTTCCCGAGAACCCGGCGGAACTGGCAAGTTTCGGACGCCTGGAGCTGATCGCGCGTCAGTTGGTCGAAGGTCTGATGATGGGGCGACATCGTAGTCCGTTTAAGGGATCCAGCGTCGAATTTGTCGAGCATCGGGACTATTACCCCGGTGACGAAATTCGTCACATCGACTGGCGCGCCTACGGAAAAACTGGGCGCTATTATGTGAAGGAGTTTGAAGACGAAACAAATCTGCGCGCACACTTGCTGGTGGATGTCAGTGGAAGTATGTCGTATGCCGGTCGCCACGTCAGCAAGTTTCATTACGCCCGGATGCTGGCGGCGTCACTTGCCTGGTTGTTACTCGGTCAGCGTGATTCTGTCGGCATGATGACGTTTGATTCAAAGATCCGTGACCAGGTAAAACCATCGAGTAACCGCGACACGTTTCGACGCATCACGGAAATCCTGGAAGCGACGACTCCCGGTTCTGATTCCGGAATGGCGGATGTGCTGGAATCCATTCTGCCGACCATTCGGCGGCGCAGTATGCTGATCCTGATCAGTGACTGCTTTGACGACATCGGAAAACTGTGCAGGACACTGCAGCGTTGTCGCCACGATCGACATGAAGTTGTCATTTTCCGAATCGCCGCGCCGGAAGAAGAAGAGTTTCCATTTGATCGCCCGACGCAGTTTCGCAATCTGGAAAACCCCGATGACCGATTGCTGGTCGACCCCGCTCGCCTGCGCAAGGAATACCTGCGGCAATACACCGCCTTTGCCGCGACGCTGAAAAAGGAATGCGGCGCAATCGGCATCGACAGCCGCCGACTGCTGACGAATGAACCTCTACAAATCGGCCTGGGCCACTGGCTGGCGGAACGGATGGCGTCACAGTCCGGGCGAAGGTGAGCGACGGGTCAGGGGGACACAAGGGGGACACAAAGGGGGGGCCACGTACCATGGGTCTAGTCTCCTTTAATTGAGACCTGACCCTTTAATTCTTCCAAGCATATCGCCAACCCAGCGTTTCGGCATAAAATTGAAGACGTGCTTGGTGATGCTGGTCTTCGTTCGCCGGTCATCTGTACGCCGCAGGAGATACTCAATGTTTGATGACCCAATTGTCCTCGAAACTCGAAAGCACCGCGAAAAGTATGCGGCGTC
>JAYSPO010000862.1:0-5612 GCA_043722015.1 Candidatus Kuenenia sp.
AGAACTGTGGTTCTTCCCGCTTGAACTGCGAAACCTTTGGATCACGCAATCTACAAAAATGCCATTGAAAACTCCGGACTGGGGAGATCGCGCCCGGCAAAGCCATCACGATCACTACTCCTTCGCTTCTCCGGTCGCTGCCTTCTTCCATGTTCCCAGCGGCAGTACTTTTGTGCGTGCAGCCCATGCGTCCCATTCTGTAGCCATCGTTGCCACAAGTCCGGGCTGAGTCCCCGCAAGATCCTGCTGTTCGCCTCGGTCTTTCGCGATATCGTAGAGTTCCCACGGCTGATCTTCTTTTGCGACAAGTTTCAGGTTCTCACGGCGCACGGCACGGTTACCTTCGTGTTCCCAGAAGAGCGTGCGTTTGGCAAACGGCGGTGCGTTGGAAGGCAAACCAGTTGTCTGCAGCAGTGGCTTGAGACTCTTGCCTTCAAGAGGCTGCACATCATGAGTGTTGAATTGCCGCGGATACTCAGCATCCGCCACATCGACGCAAGTCGCCATAATGTCGATCAGGTGTGACGGTTCCTGCACAAGTCTGCCAGTCGGAGTCTCATTCGTTGTTGTCCGTTGAATGCTGGCGGGCCAGTGCACGATCAGTGGCGTGCTGATGCCGCCTTCGTGAGTCCAGTGCTTAAATTCCCGGAACGGTGTATTGCTGACGTTTGCCCAGCCACGACCATAGGCGATGTAAGAATCGTCCGGTCCCGGCATCATCTCAGGCCCTGTCCGAACCCACCGACCGTCGCGAGTCTGCATCGGAGCACTGATGCGAGGTTGCAGACCATCGCGACCGAGTGGTTGCAGATTGCCGGGACCTGATCCATTGTCTTTGCGTCCGACCCCTTCCGCACAGCCGCCGTTGTCCTGCAGAAAGAAGATCAGCGTATTGTCCAGGTCCCCGGTCGATTCCAGTTGATCAAGCATCCGCCCGATGCCCTGATCCATGTTGTCGATCATGGCAGCGTAAACTTCCATGCAACGCGATTCCCATGCAGTATTCTTTGTTGGATCCCATTTATCCGTCGCCGCTGCCGGTGTGATGTCGGCATTGATCATGCCGATTTGTTTCAGGCGATCCAGCCGCGCGGCACGAATCGCATCATAACCGGCGCCGTAGTGGCCTTTGTATTTCTGAATGTCTTTTTCAAGAGCATGCATGGGCCAGTGCGCGGCCGTGTACGCAGCGTACAGGAAGAAGGGCTGTTCGCTGGCGGTGCTGTGGTGTTGTTGCAGAAAGCGAACCGCGTTGTCGCTGATGGCGTCTGTGTAGTAATACGTCTCTGGCTGATACACGCTGTCGTTCTCCGGCGTGATGTAATCATTTTGTCGACAGAGTGTTGCGGGATCGTAGAAGCTGCCCGCTCCCGTGATCGTTCCATAAAAATCATCGAAGCCTCGCTGCAGCGGCCATGCAGATTTGTCACCGTTCGCCGCAGTGTGTCGCGTCACATGCCATTTGCCACACATACTGGTGTGGTATCCGCTCTGCTTCAACACTTCGGCGATCGTCAAACAGTGGTTGTTCAACTGGCCGCGATAGCCATCGTGTCCGCGATCTTCCATCATGTGGCCCACGCCGGCCTGATGCGGGTACAGACCGGTCAGGAGTGAGGCTCGAGTGGGACAGCAGCGTGCCGTGTTATAGAACTGCGTGAACCGGACTCCATTGTACGCCAGTCGGTCGAGATTCGGCGTCAGGATCTCGCCTCCATAACATCCAATATCGGAAAAACCCATGTCGTCTGACATGATCAGAACAATATTTGGCCGGGAGTTGACGGCGTCTGTTCTGCCAACGTTGAGAGTTGAATATTCCTGAGAAGATTTTTTGCAACGCATCATTTTGGGGCCGACTGCAATGTAGGCCGACTTCGCCGAAGTCGGCACAGCAGATTTCAGCGAAATCTGCTTACTTGTTTCGGTTGCGGACGAAGCCCGCGCCAAGTTCAATGACTCCCCTGCGGGCAGATCGACAGCAAATGCGGCCACGATCGCCGCCAACGCGAACCAACATCCTCGGCGTCGTTCCAGGGTTTGAAATATCTGCATGTCGAGAATTCGCCTTGAATCGGGCACTGAGACCAATGAAGTGATGAGGAATCCGCGTACTTTGGGTGACCATGCACGTTTTTCGGTCGATCAACCGAATCTTTTGTCCCCATGCCGCGTTTACAACTGACAACCGTTGAAAACTGAAATACCCTGCGGGTTCTGCGGTGATCTCCCGGACGGAGTTTTTTTTGGCACTCTGGAAAAATCTGCGCAAGGCCTGACACGATTTATGGCAACCGACGAAGCATCTGGCAACTCAAACCGGCCCTCTGGCGACCTCAGTAATCTGCGGATCGGCGAATTCCTGCTGCTGCGGCGACTGGGCAGTGGCGGCATGGCGGACGTGTATCTGGCCGAACAGACGTCACTGCATCGTAATGTCGCCGTAAAAATTCTGAAGAATGATGTCATCACTGGTGACCGCGATGTGATGCTCAAACGCTTCGAACAGGAAGCTCGCGCGGCTGGTGGTTTAAGTCATTCCAATCTCGTGCAGATCATTACCACGGGTCGTGAAGGCAACATCAGCTACATCGTTCAGGAATACGTTGCAGGACTGAATCTCAGCCAGTGGATCAAGAAGCACGGCACCCCCGACTACGGCACAGGATTAAAGTGGATGCAGCAGATCGCGGCCGCATTACATGCCGCGTCAGAAGCTGGCATTGTGCATCGCGATGTAAAGCCCGAGAACGTCATGGTCACTCGTGGTGGTATCGCCAAGGTCACGGACTTCGGGTTGGCACAGTTGAATCAGCCTTCAAGTCCAAAAATGAATCTGACGCAAATCGGGACCACGATGGGGACGCCATGGTACATGAGCCCCGAACAGATTCAGGGCGAGAAGCTGGATCATCGCAGCGACCAGTATTCGTTCGGTGTCACGTGCTACCACATGTTTGCCGGACAGCCACCGTTTCCTGGAAAAAACGCGATGACGGTCGCTGTGCAGCACTTGAAAGAGGAACCAACTCCACTGAATACGTTTCGAGCAGACTTGCCGAAAGATCTGTGCGCTGTCATCCATCGCATGCTGCAGAAGAAGCCTGCCGATCGCTTTCAGGACCCGACAGAACTTGAAGCTGAACTTAAACGTCTGGATGCTGTCCCGATCAATACCAAACTGGGGGCCACCAACAGTTTGTTTGGACAATGGGTGCCCTGGCTGCCGGAAGCAAGAAAATACTCGCTCGGCTTCTTTGCCGTGCTCATCGTCTCGTTCGTTGCAGGACAAAGGATGGAGCGGCCTGTTCGAATTCCTGAACCGGAACAGGCACCGGCGATCAGGAAGGAAAAGACTGCGGAAGCGCAATTTGCAGTCGCGATGCGGCAACCGTTGCGTACCGAAGCGTGGCTGGCCGTCATCTCAAATTACAATGATAGTCCATTGGCCGATCTTGCAAGGCTGCGGCTTGGTGTTGCGTTGATGGCGGGCGCGGTACCGGATACCGATAGGGCCTTGGAAGAATTCCGAAAAATAGCTGACGCCAGTGGACTGGGTCCCGAAAAGAGTCATCTCAAGCTACTCGGACTGGTTGGACAACTCTGGGTCATGGAAAGACGACCTCGGACCGATGATACCGATCGAATTATTCGTGAAGTCCAGACATTGGTGGATAGTTACGAAGATGCTGATGACCTGGAAAGTGCCCTCAACAAAGGGCCGCAGGAATTGAAATGGTTCTTCGAACGATCGCAATTTGGATTCACTTCGACGTCCGGCTTCACGTTTGGGATGCCTGCTTCAGGACCACAGGAGCCTCGTGGACCACGCCCAGAACCTCCACGGAATGAATAGGGTCACGAATTTGTACAAGACACTCAGCTGGATCGGCGACGCCAACGGGCAGTTGCATCTGCTCGATCAGACTCGGTTGCCACTGCATGTCGAAAACACGATCTGCACGACCATCGACGACGTCTGCAACGCCATCAAAGCTCTGAAAGTGCGCGGTGCGCCGGCGATTGGCGTGGCAGCGGCGTACGGTGTGGTGATCGGCCTGCAGGGGACTCGCAGTGCTCCGGTCGACAAATTCCTGCAGGAAGTCGATCGCGTTACAGCGTATCTGGCAACCAGTCGTCCGACGGCGGTGAATCTGTTCTGGGCGCTCAGTCGCATGCAGATGGTTGCCGTCAATCATGACGCCTTGACCGCAGCGGAAATCCATGATCGATTACTGGCAGAAGCACGCAGTATTGAGCTGGAAGACAAGGCGATGTGCTCGGCGATCGGACGCCATGGAAGTACGCTGCTCAAATCCGGCATGTCGATCCTGACGCATTGCAATGCCGGCGGCCTGGCGACGGCGGGCGACGGGACAGCTCTCGCCGTCATGTTTCAGGCCGCCGCCGACGGAAAAAACATTCAGGTCTTCGCCGATGAAACTCGCCCGTTGCTGCAAGGCGCGCGATTGACGACGTGGGAATTGCAGCAACGCGGAATCCCGGTAACGCTGATCTGTGACAATATGGCTGCCCTGGTGATGAAGGAAGGCCGGATTCAGATCGTGATCACCGGTGCAGATCGCATTGCTGCAAACGGAGATGCGGCCAACAAGATCGGAACCTACGGCGTCGCAGTGCTCGCGCGGTATCACGGCATCCCATTCTGTGTGGCAGCTCCTTCGAGCACCTTTGATTTGAGTCTGGCGGACGGCAGCGGTATCCCGATTGAACAGCGTGCGAGCGAAGAAGTGACATGCGGCTTCGGAACGCGAACGGCCCCTGAAAATATCAATGTCTACAACCCGGCGTTTGACGTGACACCGAGTGAACTGATCACTGCCATTATCACCGAACGCGGAATTATCCATTCGCCGACGACGCAGACTGTTCGCGAACACTTTGCGTGAATCTTGGTAACCGTTCACGACATTTCGAGAATGACAGTTTGAACCACAGATGGACACGGATGAACGCAGATTGATTGGTGATTTCTATCTGTGTAAATTTGTGTTTATCTGTGGTTGCGTGCGCCGGTTTCGTTCTGAGGAATGAACGGTTACGAATTTTGTATGTGCTGCCAGTCACTGACTTTGAATCCCGTACCTTGGACATTCATGTCCGAGATGCTGTCCAGTGACGTGTCACTTTGGAATGACTTCTTCTGCACAAAGACCTTCGCTTCGGAGGCATTCTGCGGCTATGCGACGGACATGAATGTCCATCCTACTTGTTCTACGAACTCAGCGCATCCGCCACATTGGTGCGATATGCTGTCATCGCGGGCAGGAATCCGACAAGCGCTGCCAGACCTACCAGCACTGGAAACAGCGTGGCTTCCCACGGGTTGACGGCCCAGGGGTTGATGAGCAATCCCGTCTGTTCAATTAACCACGGTGCCGCGATCACCGCCAGGCCATGGCCGATCAACCAGCCCAGCAATCCGCCACCGACACACAGCAACGTTGACTCGGAAAGCACAATGCCAAAGACATGCATCCGACCGGCTCCGAGCGCACGCATGATGCCGATTTCGCGACGACGATCCGACATCGAATTGTAGATGCTCACAAAGATCCCGACACCGGATACCAGAATAATGATTGCCGTCA
>JAYSPO010000863.1:0-1664 GCA_043722015.1 Candidatus Kuenenia sp.
GTCGTCAGTTGGCAGTAGTCAGGGGGAGCAGAGTCGTCAGTTGACAGTTGGCAGTCGGCAGTAATCGCAGAGTTGGCAGTAGCTGCAGTTTCTGACGACTGACGACTGACGACTGACAACTCTTCCCTACTTCCTGATGGAACGGATGAGTCCGTTGATCATGGCGGCGAGTTCTTTAGTTTCACGGCACCAGTTGGTACCAACGTCGTCCGTGATGAAACCAACCTTCATGCCGACGATCGTCTGAGTTCTGACTTCGCCGCAGGATGCTCGGGCATAATCCAGAAATTTGCATTGATCCGCCGGTGTTGATCGTTCCATGCCTTCCGCAATGTTGGATGGAATTGATAATCCCGAACGTGTGATCTGGTCGCGATATCCAAAGTCTCGAAAAAGGGGTCAGGAACCAATAGTGCGAAGCACCCGTTGGGCCATTTGGCTATTGGTTCCTGACCCCTTTTTCGAACCTGCAGCACTTAAATCAACCGCTCGCTTCCAGACTTCCAGTTCTTCAAACCCGGGCATTTTTAGTTGGCAGTCGTCAGTCGTCAGTTGGCAGAAAAACGCAGGAGGACAAGTTGGCAGGGGGAGCAGAGTCGTCAGTTAGCAGTAGCTGCAGTTTCTGACGACTGACGACTCTTTCCTACTTCCGGACCCCTTTTTTGAGCCCGAATTCACGAGTCGCCGAAAAGGTCGTTCAGGTTTAAGATGGCCGATTCCTGAAACGTTGGTGACAGGCTGTGTTCTGCTGTGCGTACAAATCGTGTTTGATAGTCGTCGCCGTGGGGCTCACGGTGCACGTGGATACAATTGGCCTGCGAGTCCACAATCCAGTATTCCCTGATCCCGGCTTCCGCGTACAACCGACGTTTCGTTTCGATGTCATACGCAAGGCTGCTGTAAGAAACTTCTATCGCCAGTTGCACGTCAACTGCCCGAGGATGCGCGTTGCGGTACCTGGCAGCTCGAATCCACATGATGTCAGGTTCCGGCCGCGATTCCTGTTCCGGCAAATCCAGCCCTGTTTGAGATGTGACAATCGTTTTCGCAGGATCCGAGTTCCTGAACGACCAGTTGTTGAGATACGTAATAAGATCATCGTGGATCGGTCCGGCGGGATTCATCTCGGTGAGTTCTCCACGAATGAGTTCGATCTTCCTGGGAATCGTATCGAAAGCACCGACTCGTACCATTTGATCGTACTCGGCAAGGGTCAAATGAAGGCTGGTAATCATTCGGAGGGCCTGATGCGATTGTTGGTTGTTTTCGGGGCCGGCTACGCCGGAGTCGTCAGTTGGCAGGGGTCAGTTGGCAGTCGTCAGTTGGCAGTTGGCAGAAAAACACAAAAATGCGAGTCGCAAGTGGGGCGTCGTCAGTTGGCAGGAGTCAGTTGGCAGGAGTCGCAGAGTATTCAGTTGGCAGGGGTCGCTACTGACGACTGACGACTGACGACTCTTTCCTACTTCCTGACCCCTTTTTCGAATCTCAAATTCTAACAGGAAAGTGTGGACATAGACTCGATTGCGACATGAATAACGGTTCATCGACAAATGAAGTGCGCGGGTCAAGTGTGTCTTATCCACCAATGGACACGAATGAACCCAGCGCGGGCTTCGCCCGCAACCCAAAGTAGCCATCACGCTCCGCCGTGATGAGCATTTGTC
>JAYSPO010000864.1:0-1246 GCA_043722015.1 Candidatus Kuenenia sp.
TCCCAATTGGGAGAGTACGTCCGGGTGGCCGGGGCTGGAGTCGCTTTGGACGAAGCCCCGGGGTTTCGCGAAACGCTCCAACCCCGGCCACCCAGCCGATTCATTCACGTGGTTCGTTGATCTCGGCGATCAGTTCTGCCGCCTGTTCGGGTGTCTCCTGACGGACGTACTCAATCTGTGAGCGCGGCAGCTTCAATTCGGAGGAGGTCTCAACGGCAAACCTCTCACCGGCAGACCCACCTTGAGTTGTGACATTGGTCAAAACAATGGAGTCGTCGTTCACCTGACGGACCAGCCCCAAGTGGACTTTTACGTTTTTTGAGGATCCTCGCCCTGCCTGCCGCATGACGACGAAGTACCACTGGTCCGCTTGCATCTCCAAGATTTCGATCCGTCTCTGACTGAGTTTCTCTTCACGTTGTGGGTTCGGTAACAGGAAGCTGGAGTCTGGAAAGGGACTCAATTCGGGGACCGGAGCATTCTGGCTTGTCGAGTCGTTGCTGGAGGGGACTTCGAACGATGAGCTCGCGATTTCGTCGAAGCGTCGAAAGGGTTCCGCTTTCTCGGCAGAGATCGGTCCAAACCACATGATTTGTGTTCGACGGACGGTCACGGGAGGCTCGTTCTTGCAGGAACTCCAGCCGTTCTCGAAGTGCGAACCCCAGAGAGGCAGGTGGCGCAGGGCCGATGTCGAATCGAAGTCAGTGCATTTCGTGACATCCGTCAGCGTGAGGGAATCCTCGTCACACTTCTGGAGTCGTCCCACGTATCCGTTACGGAAGATGCCACGGACGAAGAGAGACCGGCCATCCTTTTCCGGAAGACGAACCTGGTACCACTCACCCGGCACGAGGCATTGCATTTCCTTCGCGGAAACCGGGGTCGTGTCGTAGTTCGGATATCCGACTGGGGATGTCTCCTGACGCGGAAACATGGCGCAGCCGGTCAGCAGCAAGAGCATGAAACAACCACAGAGAATTCGCATCGGTGTCGTCTCCATTCACTTGCCGGTCATTACGATGACATTCACTCGCCGACAAATCAGTCGAGCCAACGGCTTCGAGTCGCGCGGGTTATAGACCCGACTCAATAAATCGGGCAATGCGAGTCACGTGAAGCTTAGAATTCTCGCTGATGGTCGAAGGGGCTTGACCTGTCAGACATTGTGCCTGTATGGATGTTGTCGTCTCACACTTCGCGCGGCCGAAATTGCTGCTCCGTCGTTTAACCGCGTGGGCAACGCCCC
>JAYSPO010000865.1:0-10913 GCA_043722015.1 Candidatus Kuenenia sp.
GGCATCGGCGGCTTCTATGAGTTTCTGGAAGCACTGGCCGATCCGAAGCACGACCAGCATGACGACTTTATGGAATGGGGCGGCGAATTCGAATCCGAGAAATTCGACGCTCAGCACGCAACGAAAGAGATGAAAGAAGGTCTGCCAGACTGGAGACTGATGTGATGAGCGAGAATTGCATATGATTCAAATGCCGGTGGACCGGAATGTCTGTTTCCGACGTGTATGTTTTTCGGTCCGATGACGATTACGAATACGCATGACACGGAGACTGTACCAATGGAATCACATCCTTCCGACAACGTGACCACGGTCGTCATCAATCCACGGCGAGTCGCTGTCATCATTGATAATCAAAATCGCCGTGGTACAGTCATTCCGGTCGATCTAGTTCTGCAGGTGATCGACGGCCAGACGAAGACAAGGCTCCTGACGTGGCTGGCGGCCCCCGCGAATCCGTTCTACGTCATGCATATACCCGGGAGCTGGTTCTCGCCGGAGTAATCGACATGAACTTGCACCGTCAAAGTGGCGTGGAAGAGGTCCTCAACGGCAGCAATGCTCGACCATTCACTTCCCTGTGCTTTGTGCCAGGTCAGCCGCGACTGGTTGATCCTGCAACGGTGGCAACTCGATCGCGTGTCTCAACTCAGCAACAGTGATTCCTAAACGACCGGCGATTCGGTCGAGTGATACCCGCAGCCCCGTGCATTTTTTGCGTCGTTAATAGTGGCTTGGTCGAGGTATCTCATCCCTGCACCTCGCTGTCTTCACCGTGGGGGATTTCCGCCTGCTTCAACAGCCATGCCCAGGGGATTCGAACACTTTTGCCGAATCGCATGCTGGGGCATTCGCCAGCTGCAAGCATGGAGTACATTTTGCCACGCGACACTGACAAAAACTCTGCTGCTTTGGGGATCGAGCAGAGAAATGGATCGAGGGCGTAATTCAGATTGTCTCGGCGCTCTTTTCTCGCAAACACCCGGACGTCCGCAAAGGGAACCGTTCACGCCTCAGAACGAAACCTGCGCAAGCAACCACAGATAAACACAAATTCACACAGATAGAAATCAACAGTCAATCTGCGTTCATCCATGTCCATCTGTGGTTTAAACTGTCATTCTCGAAATGTCGTGAACGGTTACCAGGAAAGAACTCACTCAGTTTCTGCTGAACTTCCGTATGCTGCGCAATGAAGTCTTTTTGATCGACACAATCTCCTGCTTCGACAACCCGGTAATAGCCCGCGATGATGGCATCCAGTTGCCGCTCGCGTTCAACACGAGTTGAGTTCTCATTTGACATGGCCGTTGTCTCGTCTAAAAGGTGGGTTTGAATGCAGGCAGAAGGCCCGCTCCGGAGTTTCGGGCGACAATTTGCCCCGACACTCCGATGCGGGAACCGAAACAAAGATTCACGCGTGGCAGTCGCACTTGTTACTCGCCCTTTTGAAAATCAGCAACATTCCAAAGCTCAATCACCCCGTCTCTGCTCATTGCCAGCACTGTGCTGTCAGGCGAGAATTGTGGTGGAGTGAAGAAGCAATTTGCAATCCGTGCCAGCTCAATTCCACCAATAGTCTTCGCGAGTACCGAGTTTCCCGTCTGCATATCTCGTGTGACCATGAATTCGCAATTCGGGCTATTGGCTAGAAACGCAACATCGGTCAAGTCTGTTACCCGTTGTCCGGTCTTCAGATTCACGATTTCAAGTCTGCTCGGTTCGCGAGCCCAGGCAGGCTTGATTCCATCAAGCATCCACGGTTCTGCGAAACCTTCAGGCTCCGCTCCGGTATACAGCATCAGCAGTTGGTCACCCGCCAGATGACAGCCAGTACCATCTGGAAATTCGTCAGTCGGAACTGAATTCACAGGCGTACTCATCCAGCTCGTTGGATTCGGAAACTCGTGAATGACCTCCTCTGTTTTCCAGTCCCTGACCTTAAATGTATCGTCGATGAGTTCAACCGAGACAGCCGTCGGGTTGTCGCCAGCAATCGCCTTGCGAGGGAAGTGGAAGTGGAAAAGCTGGATGCTTGGCCACAGAAAGTTGCGAGCGATCTTTTCCTTTCCGGCTGACAGATCCCAATAGACAATTCGCATGTCACTGACATTATTGTCGACAGACTCGTCAATCGGTATTAGCAGTGTTGGTGGGTCAGGTGCGAAACGAAATCCTATTGAGACAGCAGCCTTGGCAATGTTTGGTGTGGGTTCCTCCTGACCAGAATTGATATTCCAGATCCTTAACGGAATCTTAGTGAAGTCGTCTGCTGCGAACGCTGCCATTGTCTGGCCATCGCCACTGAAGACCGGGGCTGTCCAGAATGTCTGAATTGGATCGATCCCGGTTTCGGTTTCTTCCCACGTCTCAGTGTTCCAGAACTTGATGTGAGTTTCTGAACTCGCAGTAGTTAAAGATCCTGATGCGTTTGCATATGTGACAAGCAATTCACCGTTCCGAATGTAATTGGCCCACCAGACCCCTTCGTGTTCGAGGGTTGCGAGGTTGTCCCCTGTGCTGATATCGCGAATTTGAACTTCCATCCCGTCACAAATCAACAACGCTTTGCTGTCTGGGGAGAACGCAAAACCTCCAAATACTTCAATGACCTTCATGAGTTCCTCTGCTGTACTGACGTCCCACAGCTTGAAGTTGAAGGGGCGGCAATCGCCACCACCGCCGGATCCGAATCCAAACACGCCCGCTGCGCCGCCAGCGGCCTGTTCCGGAGACATGTACCCGGCTGTTCCGAGAATCTGACCACTCTCCGTCATTGTCGGTTCATGGGACTCGTCGTCAGTTCGCAAGCGCTTTGCGAGTCCAAAGTCCGTGATCCTGGGAGCACCTTTCCCTGTCAACAGAATATTCGCGGGCTTCAAATCGCGATGAATGATGTTCTGCTGATGCGCGTAGTGCATCGACTCCGCCAGTCGCCTGATAAGCTTCGCGGCATGCTTTGATGCAACTGGCTTCTCTCGATGCAGTCGAGACAAACTTCCGCCTTCGACATAGTCCATGGTGTAGAAATGCTGTCCATTATGGATTCCCACTTCATGAACCGCAACGATCCCCGGGTGCGACAACTTCGCTGCTGCTTTGGCTTCTGTCACAAATCGCTGGACATCCTGCGAGTTCGCCAGTGTTCCGGATCGAATCATCTTCAGCGCCACGATCCGCTTCAGCTTTGTTTGTCGTGCTTTGTAAACAACGCCCATGCCTCCCGCCCCAAGTTCCTCCAGAATTTCGTACTCGCCGAAATAGCGGACGACGGAGCCCACAGCGGCCTTCGATCGAGGCGACGTGTTCGGGGTGATCGTCGGTTCGAGGGCGGGATCGTGCGGATTTTGGCGTTCCGGGCCATGCAGCATCAGGACGTCCGCAAAGAATTCTGCCAATTCCTTCGCGAACTCCGGATGCTGAGCGATGAACTGATTGTGATCAGGAGCCTTCCCCGCTGCTTCAGCGCGATAGTATTCTGCGATGAGAGCGTCGAGCTGATGCTCATGTTGATCATCACTATTTTCAGAATCTGGCATTGTTTGGTCTCGTTACTCAAACGATCGGGCGTGTTGCTTCGGCTCTCAGCATGTGAAATTGCGTGTTTCACTCCTGCATGAACAGGATCTCAAATTTCAAATTTCATTACGATCAAGACGGTTTTTCAGTGATAATCCCCGCCTGGGCCTTGGTCGTAACCCATTTGTGAAAGCTTGGACTCAGAAACACCGGGCACAGAAAAGTGAGTGACAGAAAAATGTGAGCAAACAACATGCGGCCTGCATCAGCTTGGCGGTACAAACACGAGTTACCAGAGGGCTGACGCCGCTCCGCTCGCCGGACTCATTTCTGGCCGCGCGGAGTATCGTAGTGCGAAGAACCGATTACTTCGCTTTCTTGCGGGCCTTGTATAAATCGATTTCCGCTTTCATGCGAGCGGCTGTGGCGGTGAGTGATTCCATCGGGCTACCCACTCCGCTTTCCAGCTCAAGACCAAGTATTCGCTCAATCTCCTTTTGATTTTCCACCACCTTTTCATAGATCGCGATCCGCTCTCGCGGACTTTTAGCCAGTTCAAGCTCCGCTGCAAGAACGAGTAAGTTTTGGCTAGCCAGGTCGCCAGAGGTTGCAAGTCCAACTTCGACTTTTTGTCGTATTAAGCGTACCGCCTCCTGCAGCGTGTCGCGCCGTGCCTCCCGAGATGCCGGAAGCTCGTCGTCGTCCTGCCTCTGTTCGTCAGCAGGAGCCTCTGCTCCGGAATGCCCGGATGCTGGCCATTCGCCGTTCTTCTCCCTGTACAATTCGTTTTGCGCTTTCATGCGTGCGGCTGTTGCCATCAGAAGTTCTTCCCGACTCCCCACCGCCAATTCCTCCCCTATCTTAAGTAGTCTCTCAATTCCTGCCTGAGCCTCCAACGCCCTTTCAAAGCTTGCGATCCGTTCTTGCGGGGTCCGAGCTGTCTCAAGGTCCGCTTCAAGAAGCAACGTATTTGCCCTCGACTGGTCGAAGATACTGACTTCTCCCCCACCCTCTGTCTGTGCCTTGATGAGCGCCACCACCTCCTTCAACGTATCCCGCCGTGCCTCCAGCAATGCCCGGAGTTCCTCATCTTCCGGCTCCTGACTACCAGCCAAGCTCTCATCGCTGCAAAACATCAGCCCGGCAATCGATGCCAGGACAAGAGACAGAATCTTGGTCTTCATGAGCACACTCCAGTTGGTAAAATTGATTACTTCCACTTTCCCAGATTCGTCTTGACGACCCCATCCAGCTCGCCTGGATGGTGAAGC
Source organism: Candidatus Kuenenia sp. (assembly GCA_043722015.1). Lineage (GTDB taxonomy): Bacteria > Planctomycetota > Planctomycetia > Planctomycetales > Planctomycetaceae > SXXK01. Next base: position 4,791 of record JAYSPO010000865.1, read on the forward strand.
AGATGGAGAGCTAGCCAAGCAAAGTTCCACATCCCTCCCCATTTTACCTGCATTGCCGCCGAAGGCGGCAATGCAGGTAAAATGCGGGCTGTTCGGTTGGCGTTTTTTAGCTCTCCATCTGCTTCACCAACGGCACGAGGCCGTTGGGGTCGAATATGGGACAGTCGATTTACCCTTCAGTCAAAGATCAATCATTGTCTCGCGGCACACTCCAGATCCGGATGGACTTGTCATCGCTGCTCGATGCAAGCAGCGTTCCGTCGGGGCTGAACTCGACACATCGAACCGCTCCATTGTGCTGGTTCCAGGACTGTTGCACTTCACCGCTCGCCGCGTTCCAGACTTTGATCGTCTTGTCATATCCGCCTGACGCGATCCGTTTTCCGTCCGGGCTGAAGGCGACACAGTTGACCACGGAATCGTGTGCCGTGATCGTGCAAATCGGTTCTCCAATTGCCAATTCAGTTCCGGAGGCTGTCCATGGAAGTATCACTGTCGCGAAGACAATCACGATCTCCATCAAATGAGGCTCAACAAACCAACTGACCACACGGGCAACGGCACTTTTCACGGGACACTCTTTTCGCGACTTGCTACGATGAATCTGTTGTTCAAATTGCCGAACTTTCTTTGCAGTCGCCTCTGCCACGTCGATTGTGCTCTCGTTGTGCTTTTGTCCCGGGAGCCTGCCGCAGGTACGACAGAGCGCCGATCCCATGCATCCCGCAGAGAACTGTTCAACATCCTGTGTGAAGTGTGGCATCGTTACAACTCCTCACTCAAATGATCCCGCAGTTTCTTTAAACCTCGTCGTAACAATCCGGCCACAGCTTCCTGAGTCCGGCCGAGGTGTTGAGCGATCTCGGCGACGGACCAGTTGTGAAAATGTTTCAGAACCACGGCCGACTGTTCATCGTCGAGCAATTTCAGTAACGCGTCTGCCAGCTGTTCCGAGCGTTCCTGTTTCATCAGTTTCATGCTGGGCGATGTCTGATCGGCGACCAGCTGGCGATGCAGAAGGGCGGAAGATTGTTCCAGCTGATCCTGCAGGGAGACTTCGCGTCCGGCGGCACGCTTGCCTCGACCGTAATGTTTTGCCACGGTGAGCAAGTTGTGGGTCAGAATCGTCTTCAGCCAGGCTCGCAGCTCTGCCTCCGTCTTGCCTCGAAAGTCAGCAAAGTCGCGGTGAGCCTCCAGCATTGTCTGCTGCACGATATCTGAGGCATCTTCCTTGACCTTGAGCCGCGGATTCAGCTGCAGCTCGGCGAGCAACTTCAGATAGCTGCGGTACTGGTCAAGGTCTGGCTTAAAGTTGTCTTCGGGGCTGACTGTCATGGCTGATTGATCTCCAAAACATACACGGAGGGCTGACGCCCTGCCGCTCGCCGTCGGGACGCAGGCGAAGCCCGTGTGAAGGGCACTGTTACTTCAGGCGACGTCCAGGAACGAATCGGGCGCGGAATTTTTCAAATTTGTGCCTTCGCTGAGGTCTTCAGGAAACTTGCAAAAACACGAGTCTTGCAGTGGTTGAACTGCCACTGGCTGTTGCCTCAGGAAAGAGAGGACTTACGACCCCAACTTTCCTGGAGGGACCTATGTTAGCCTGCTTCCGATTCAATCGCCAAACGACTTTGACAATTCTGACCGTCGCCCTGATGGCTCTGCTGCCTGTGCCGCAGGATGCATTCGCCGACGGCCCGCAGATTTCTACCGCAAATCTCTGGATGGCGATCGAGTTTTCAGTTCAGACCACGCAAGCTCAGATTCTTCACAACTCACAGCGTTCATTTAAACGGGATCGCCCCACATTCGTGCTCACACACGGAATGGGCGGCACCGACGCCGGTGATCGCTTTCATCAACTGGCTGACGCAATTTGCAATGCTGTTCCGGATTCCAATGTACTGATTATCGACTGGTCAAAACAGTCGTGGCGGACGAGGGGATATTTTCAGACTCCATCTCCATGGGACGTGGCACAAAATATCGATCCTGTCGCAATGGAAGCCGTTGAGTTATTGAAGGCACTGCACATCGATCCTGCCCGGACAACTTTCATCGGGGAGAGTTTCGGGAACTGCGTCAATGCCCGAATTGCGGAAGCGCTCGGCGGACGAGGCCGAATTCTGGCATTCAATCCGCCCAATGATCTCAGCGGATACAAGACGCCCGATCTTCGATTCTGCTCGGACGTGGCATGGTCATTCCAGACATATTCCCTATGTGACTGCCAAAGCCCCATTGCCGATGTCGGTTTTTTCCTCGAAACGCCGAAAACTGCGATGGCAAAAGACCAGCATGTCTTCGGAGTCGCCTGGCTGACGACTCGAGTGCAATCCGGCGATCTGATTTGGTTGCTTCCCTGAACTCGTACTGCCAGAACCCGCAAACGAAGACTTTGATGCCATCGTAACGATCTCAGGAGAGGTTCTGGATCTCGGCCTGCCACGCCACCTGTTCGTGACCGAGACCGACAGTGAGTCCTCGGCGCCATTGTTGGTGTTGCAGTGAAGCATCTGCGTCGGAGCAATCCCGTTGTCTGGTCGTGGGCCGCAGAGTTTTCAATTCACAAGGAATAGACATCTGGCGATCATGATTGAGAGAATTGGCGAGCGGCATACGTTAACTTGCCGGTACAAAGACGAGGTACCGGAGGGCTTACGCCACTCCGCTCGTCGGACTCATTTCTCGCCGCGCGGAGTTTGACGGGAGAGGACACATGAAACTGCGTCAATGGTGTTCCTGCAGCATCGCGGCCGGAATCACGATGTTTCTGGTTGGAGTGGTGTTTCACTTTCTGATTGGTTCTTTAGCTCCTGAGATCGAGCGACAGTACAAAAATCCTGCACGATTCCGCGGCTGGCAGGGATGCACCTCAACGTACATGACGATCCACCCTTTCATCTTCGCACCTGTCTTCGCAGCCGTCTTCCTCAAACTACGAATAGCGAACAGTCTTCCATCCGGCATCAAAGGTGGGCTTGTTTACGGGGCCGGAGTATTCTGCGTGGGAAGTCTGCCGGTCTTTCTGCTGGCCTTTGCGTCGTTTCAGATGTCGGTAGAATTTTTTTTGAGCTGGATCGTACAGAACCTTTGTCAGTATCTGGCTGCCGGAGTCGCCATCGGAGCCGTCGCAGATGTCTGTTCTATCGTTCAAGACAGCAGCGATTGAGATTGTTGTTCGCCAGAATTGTCAGCGGGGCAGCAGTGAATAAGTCCACGTCATTCTCACCGGATTATGCAACAGCACGATTGCGGTTTCGTCAAGCCGCGAATTGCCTTGGATGGACGCTGGAGCCACACTCAATCGGTTGCCGGGGACCAAACGGTGAAGACCTGACGATTGATGTCGCATGGTCGGAAAATGGTAACCCGGAGCGGACACTGGTCATTTCATCCGGCGTTCACGGTGTCGAGGGCTTCTTTGGCTCTGCCGTTCAACTGGCGATGCTCGAACAATGGGCGACCCACGGAACGCCGTCGGTCAGGTGCGTGTTTCTGCACGGATTGAATCCCTATGGGTTTTCATGGTTGCGGCGATTTGACGAGAACAACGTCGATCCGAATCGAAACTTTCTGCTGGAAGGCGAACAGTACCAGGGGGCTCCTGTCGGATATGCGGAACTGAATGGGCTGCTGAATCCGCGCCGCCCGCCGTCCCGCTGGAATCCGTTTTTCATCAAGGCACTTCTGGCCATCGCTCGGCACGGGATGCCAGCACTGCGACAGTCGATCGCAGCCGGGCAGCATGAATTCCCGCAGGGACTCTTTTTCGGGGGCGCCGGACCGACACAAATGCAGCAACTTCTGCATCGACATCTGGCACGCTGGTTGCGGGGAAGCCGCTCCGTGGTGCATTTGGATTTCCATACCGGACTCGGAAGAAGCAGCGGCTGCAAGCTCTTGATCGATTATCCACTGACCACATCGGCTCGTGCACATCTGACGGATTGGTTCGGAACTGATTCATTCGAAGCATGTGACTCGGACGGCATGTCTTATGACGCTCGGGGCGGACTGGGGCGATGGTGCGTTTCCCGTCGGCTGGCTTCCGAATATCTCTTTGCCTGCGCGGAGTTCGGTACGTTCGGACCGATCAAGGTTCTGGCCGGACTTCGTGCCGAAAACCACGCTCATCACTGGGGCACACCAGGATCTGCTTCTACCGTCCATTTGAAACAGGAATTGAAGGAACTGTTTTGCCCTTCCGATGAACGATGGAGGCTGAATGTTTTGAGTCAAAGCTTGAGGCTTGTCAGTCAGGCTGTCGATGGATTAAACCAGTCGTGAACTTCCAGTCCTGAAGAACCAACCGAGCCCATTCGCCAGATTGGTAAACAGTCTATTCAGTGCAGAATGTGCTACAACGAGATCCCGGCAATTGCCTCGCATACGGAGTGTCCAGTTGCCTGCGTCGGACCTGAACACCGCATTTGGGCAGACAGTCTTCGCTGCTCTGGTCCCGCCGACGCACCTAACAATTTGATTTGCGAGGGCTCGAACCGCATTCAGACTGCGCCGTCGAAATGACTACAGTTGCCCTTTGAAGTAGCTGCGAGGGTGGTCGCAACTTCGCCTCGCAGCAGGTACAGCCCAAACCTCTCAGGAGGGCGTGACCTGAGTCAGATTTGCGGGAACGATCGACGGTTCGGGCCGACACGCCGAACCCAGCGACGAGATATGCGAACCAGTTTCGGTGAGACCGACCGATGCGAGTTCGCCCCCAGCCGTTCGCTGCTCCGGTCACATCGACCGACGCATTCAGGCAGTTGCAGAATTGCCGCACACCAGGAAGCCCCTGCGAATTTTGAAAGAACAAGGGAGACTTTGGAGTTCGCGCAGGCTGGCATCAGGAGAAGGCTTTTGCGGCATTCAGACATTTCTTTGCATTACACCGCCGTCACAGTGCGTGTCTCTCCTGGAGGAGACGGTTGCTGATAGTGGCGTTGCTGGTGTAACTTAACGGCACTGAGGTTGGTTGCGGTGGCGAATGTGCGACGGTGGCGAATGTGCGACGGTGGCAACATTGGCGACAGCGGCCGCTGCGGGGGCACTGGTGCTTTGTCAAAGCAAGGATTGCGGGTTGGGTGGCCGGGGCTGGACTGAGCGGAGCGAAGGAAGCCCCGGGGGTTTCGGGCTATCGCCCTCCAACCCCGGCCACCCGAAGATTAAGATTTGACAAAGCACTGGTGGTCTGTGTGGCAAGGAACGCCTGGCCCGGGCTTTGACCGCAGCCAAAATTGAAGAGTTGTCTGCCGCCAGTCTCGTGGTTCAGATCTCCGCTCTGTGCTTGCTCTTGTGGCTCTTTGTGGCCAGCAATCTGCGTTCCCGGGGTGTTCGCGGGTCACTGGTTTGTTGGCCACAAAGAGACACAGAATTCACAAAAGGAACAACAGAATCAGCCATGAATCGACCAACACCATCCGCGCAAATCAACATCCCGATTTGACAAGCGACCTATGGAATTCGTCGCCGGAATTCGTCCCGGAAATACAATACTCATCGCGTTTGCTGAGCAGCGGACTGTCGGCGACTGTAATGCCTCGCGAAACTCCTGAAGAGCAGAAACCCGGGTAGAGCGTCAGCGAACCTGCCTTAATTGCGGCACAGTCAGCAACGCCGCGATGCCCATGCCGCCGCCGATGCAGAGGGCGCCGATTGCCGATCGTGATTTTCCACGGGCGATGTTCCATGCCAGATGTGTCAGCAATCTTGCTCCGCTGGCAGCCAACGGATGACCGATGGCAATGGCACCGCCTTCTCGATTGAATGCGATCCTGTGGCCATCAACCGTTTTGGCAAACGTTTGCTCAGCAGACACATCCAGCGAAAGGTTTAACGCCTTCAGGCAAGCCAACGCCTGCGCGGCGAAAGCTTCGTTGATTTCCAGCGTATCAATGCTGGCCCAGTTTCGTGTTGTCCGTTGCATCAGAGTTGTGATCGCAGGCACCGGCCCAAGTCCCATGCGCGCCGGGTCGCAGCCGACGACAACGCCGTCGATCCATTCCGCCAGAATCGGCCAGCCGTTGGATTCGGCGAATTCCTGCTCGGCCAGTAAAAGCACGGCCGCACCGTCGTTGATGCCGGACGCGTTTCCAGCCGTCACCGTGCCGTTGCCTTCGG
>JAYSPO010000866.1:0-1816 GCA_043722015.1 Candidatus Kuenenia sp.
GGCCGCGGATGGCCCGGCTTTGGAGAAGCGGGGTGATGAAGGCACCAGAGGCTGATTCCCGGCGGGGCGTCTGAACTCTGGCCGCTTGTCACGCTGCGAGCCGGTCGCTCACAGCCGCAGCCGGTCCCTCTTGCCGACTCTCGTAGAGGGAACTGCGGGGTGCCACGGTCAGGGAGTCTTCGACAGGACCGTGCTCTTCGGTGAGCGAATGTCGGAGGCCAGGGTCACACCGTCGGCGGGATGGCCGTGCTTGTGGCTGTGATGGCTCCGTCAACAATCCACGTCTCTGCTTCATTCGCACGGCCACGTCGCAGACTCCGTGACCGTGGTATCCGCACCCGGCGTGACGCGATCTCACTCTGTTCTGGGGTCGGGCGTTCAAATTTCAAAATTGGCCAGTGAACGCGACTCCGTTCATCATGATCCTCCCACGGCCAATTTTGAAATTTGAACTCCCGACCCCTTCTTCATCCAAAGACCAAAAGAGTCCCCCGCGTTCGCTATGAAGAAAGCGTGCTTTTACCTACCGGTAGCACCTCTGCGACGGTGAATGGTATGAATTCTTCCGATCGCCCTCTCGTCGGCTGTCCGAGGTACGCACGAAGAAAAACAAAAAATGGGTTAGCCACAAACGTCTGGGATTCTCGTGTTGGCAAACTCGCGAGAACAGACTTCCGGTTTGCTTCATCTGTCAAACTGAGTATCTGCCGCAACGTACTCAGATCCATGTCGAATGAAACGAGGTGATCTCGGTCGTCCCATTTAATAGTTGTCGCGATGGAGTAAAGATCGTCATCGACGCGGACGACATGCGATATCTTCACACAATGGAAATACCATTCAAGTGAAGAGTCAAATCCTGCTTTGGCCGCGGCAACGCCAAAATCTGGGTCGAAGTGGCGTTCTGGAGCGAAAGCGACGGCTTTGGGCGACAGAACACTTTCAATCTGGTCCCAGCGCGAGTCGTAGTCGGCAAACGCGACTACCAAGATGGGGGCACGACTATAAATGTCGTACGCAACGAGTTCACGTCCGTTGCACAGTGCGTAATACGTCGCACGAATGTCGGGATGGATCGAATAGGAGTATGCTTGCTCTGCGTGCTTTGAATTCACGAGTGCTTCGTTTGGGCGTTTCGCATCAAGGACGCAGCCTGCACGTCGCTCCACAATCAAGACGTAGTCCGGAATGATGTTCACGGGTTGCTTTCGCGATCCGATCATGACAAACGGATGAAGTAACGCCTTACTGCGGACAATTTGGTTTTCACCGGACGCGGAATAACCGAGTCGCCCCAGAATTGGGACGATGATCTCTTCACGCACCGAGTCTTCTTTGAAATCGGGGTCGTCGAATAATGCTGGATCGAAGTGAGAGAACATCGAATGGATTCAATCTGGGTCGGAATGGTGAGATGGGTTCACGAAATCAAGCACGCAATGCTAAACGGACGGAAGCGATTTGCAACTTCGGTTGCTGAGAGTGTGTACCGATCAGGGGGCAGGCACTTCCGAGTTCCGTAAAAGTTCGATCTATAGCGTACAGACGCGATGAGTTTGAACAAGTTTCATCTCGATCCGTACGTTGTGTTGCCCCCGCTTTGCTCTTTCAATAGTTTTGGCAACGACGAGCCACCCGGCGGGGTGGCCGGGGCTGGAGTCGCTTTGGACGAAGCCCCGGGGTTTCGCCAAGCGTTCCAACTCCGGCCACTCGACCGAATAGGGACGCCGCAAAGTAGCCTTCATCGCTCCGCGTGAAGAGAGCCGAGTGCGAGACAAGCGTGTTTGTCGTTCCTAGTCGAACTCGCGCACGGCTC
>JAYSPO010000867.1:0-4137 GCA_043722015.1 Candidatus Kuenenia sp.
GCGGGATGCCCGTCGTGTCGTCAGACGCGGGGAGGTGTCCGATGAGTCCAGAGCTACGGATGATCCGGATATCGCTGCTGGAGAGGCTGGCGGACGGTGAGGAGATAGACGCTGGATACGGGCAGACGCCCGGTCGCTACCCTCTGCACATCACACAGTCGGTCGGCCCGATGGTGCGTCTACTCCGGCTGGATGGACTGATCAGATGCTGTGTGGTCGCACGGCTATTACTCGCACATTCCCCGTTTCCATTTGCTCTGGCGCGATTGACGTCGCGTCGGAGCCTTGTCGGAGTCAGACATATGGTATCAATGATCTTACTGAACGAAATACGACATGCCATCGCATGTTGTATTTCGGTTCAATACAACGCAGGAAGCGGGGTACACAATGTGTGAATACCCCCGTGATCGCAAAGGGCAAAGGCAGATCTGGGCAAACAAGCTAATTCGACTCTTACAAAAAAGTTGTGCAGCGAACGAGATTGGCATCGAAGCGTGCTGGCTCGTCACATGCGTGGCCTTGGTCGAAGACGCGAAACACTATTCCGGGGCCGTGAGATTCTGGACCGGGCAATTGCTGCCGATCACGGGATTTCAGTCGTGGGGTCGTCTGGATCGAGCAAGGGAACGTGCTGTAACTGCGGGCTGGTTGTTCTATCGGCCAGGCACAAACAGAGAATCGGGTGTCTACTGGTCGCTCATCCCCGAGGCTGTTCTGAGTTCATTCAATGATTCACCAGTTGATGAAGTGAATCACCATTTTGGAGATTCAGCCGTAGTCAATCACCAAAATGGAGCGCCTGACGGTGATCGAATCGTGATTGACTCGGGATCGAACCGTGATAATGCGGTGAACCTTCCATCCCTGTTACCTGTACCTGTCCCTGAACAGGGCTCTGCGCTTCCGAAATTGTCTTCTCAGAATATTTCTGCTGAAGACATTGCAACAGCAAAATGGATGTTTGATGTCGTGAGGCGACTGCAGCCGGAACACAAAGTGCCAGACTTTGAGAAATGGGCAAACGTGATTCGCATGATGCGAGAACGCGATGGGCGAACAGATGCTGACATTCGGGAGCTGTTCCTTGCTGCGGACGGCGATGTTTTTTGGCGGAAGAATATCCGGTCCCCGGACAAGCTACGAAAGCAGTGGGACAAACTCGACCTAGTGTTCCGTAAGGCGAAACACCACAACGGCTCAGGTCAGAAGACTGAGTTTTCGAACGTCCGGAACATCGTCAAGCGGATCTGGTCGCCCGACCTCAAGAACACTTGGGAGGTTGAGGCGGCGATCGGCGATCGTGAACTCTTCGCCGCAGCTCGCCAGACTGGACTGTCGGCAATTGCCGATGCTCACGAACGAGACCGTGATATTGAACGCACATTCACTACATATCTTCAAAACATCCGATCAGCCGAAAGGGCCACAGCATGAACCAGCAATTAATCAGTACGAGATCAGACCTTCGATTGCCACCGCAAAATCTCGATGCAGAGCAGGGCGTTATTGGCAGCATTCTTTTGATGAATCAAGCAATCGATGATCTTGCCGCGATCATAACTGCAGACGACTTCTACCTCGATGCAAATCGAATCCTCTATGCAGTGATTTGCGATATGTACAGGGGAGGCTGCCGGGCAGTTGATGCCGTCACACTCAGCGAAGAACTCATCCGCCGGAATCAGTTTGAAGCCGTCGGCGGTGCGTTGTACGTCGCGCAAGTCCTTGAGGCCGTGCCGAATGCGGCACATTGCAGGTATTACGCAAACATCGTGCGTGAGAAGGCGCGATTGCGAGCAGTGATTTACCTTTGCAATGCGACGTTGCAGAAAGCATACGAAACAAGCGATACAGATGAATTGATTGCCGAACTGGATTCCCGAACGATGCGACTCAGAGATGCAGGTAGCACGGCGGAAGTACAGACATTGGCTGACGCAGTGGACGAACTCGAACAGTACGAACGGAATCCGGCACAAGGTGGAAAGACAGGACTGGTGGATCTGGACGCAAAGCTCACTAATGGTGGATTTTGTGAAGCGCAGTCGATTGTCGTCGCGGGCAGACCAGGGCACGGCAAGAGTGTTCTGGTTGCACAGTTCGCCCATGAGTTTGCGGCCCGTGGCGAGTCTGTGTTGGTTGTGAGTCTCGAAATGCTGAAGCGGGAGATCGCTGGACGCTACGATCAAACCGTTGGCCGCGAAAAGCTGCGGAAACTTCCTGTGTACTTCGACGATTCGACCGTGAATGCCACCAAGATTGCATCACGAATCAGATACCACCATCGACGATTCGGCATCAGGCTGGCCGTTGTTGACTACCTGCAATTGATTGAACCAGATGACAAGCGAGCCCAACGAGAACGCCAGGTCGCCGATATAAGTCGATCGATGAAACTGCTCGCCAAAGAGTTGCGAATTCCGATTGTTCTCGCTTGCCAACTTAATCGCCAGAGCGCCAACGAAAAGCGAAAACCACGGTTATCGGACCTCAGAGAATCCGGGACGCTCGAACACGACGCTGACATTGTTCTGCTGCTGCATGAGGATGAGGACGGCGATTCATCGATCATCGTCGCGAAGCAACGTGGGGGACCTACCGGCGACGTTCCGGTCGTGTTCCAAAAGAACTTCAGTGTTTTCGCATCAAAATGTGTCAGTGATGGACATCGGCTGTGATGCCGTCGCTGAGGCTTTAAGGCGAAAGCAGTTCCTGAATCACAATAGCTTGAGCAGGATACCGACGACCGAGATTCCGGTTCGACTTTGGCCAGTGGACCGGGAAGCTCTGACTTACGTAATAGCTGATATGGAATATCCGTTCCTCGGTTTGGTGTTGCTGGTATTCGCAAACGACGCCACAACACGGATCGAACGATTCAAGAGAGTCGGCAGCACTGCCGATTCTTGTTCGAACTTTTTCGAAGCTGTTGAGTGTTTCCGTTTGCAGGTTGCAGTGCGTTGAAGCATCAAAAAGTGATCTGATTCACGTGACTCTGCGTTATTAACCAAATGCCTTTCGGGTTTCGACTTCGACTTCAAGATGCCCGGATGCATAAAGGAAATAGAACAATGGGATCTGTCTTCCGCAAGACTGTGACTCGATCACTGCCAAAGGGCGCAGAACTCTTTACAAAGAATGGTGAACAATTCGCAAAGTGGAAACCTGCAAAGGGAAGGGCGAAAACCGCAAGAGTGAGGAGCTGCGAAAACGGTTCGTTACGGATTATTGACGAATCGGGAACGTTCGTTGCCAAGTTTCGCGATGGTTCAGGGTTGCTGTGCGAAGTCTCAACCGGATGTCGCGACGAAGATGCCGCACGTTCCGTGCTGGCCAAACTTGAACGCCGAGCGGAGTTGGTAAAGGCCAAAGTGATCACTGCCGCCGAAGATCGAATTGCGGATCATCATTCTGAATTGCTCACCAGTCACATTGCTGATTACCTGCAGTCGCTTCGTGTGAAAGACGTCAGCGCGGGATATCTGAAGGAAACCGAACGGTTGGCCAATCGGATCGCCAACGACTGCGAATTCAAACGAATTGGCGATCTCGACCTGACCACTATGGAGCGGTGGCTGGTGGCTCGCAAGACAGAGGGTATGTCGGCCCGGACGCGAAATTCGCATGTGCAGGCAGTGGCGGGATTCTGTTCGTGGGCGGTGAATAACCAGCGATTGGCATCCAATCCGCTGGCCCGCATTGGCAAAGCTGACGAGAAGAGCGACAAAAGACGGCAACGACGGTCACTGACAGAATCGGAACTGATCCGACTTCTGGAAATGGCCCGATGGCGACCGCTGGCGGAGTTTGGACGCGAATCGATTTCGGCAACAGACATGACCAGAACATCCGGCAACGGACCTTTGAAGCGATCGAACTGGAAGAAAACTGCGCTGTCGCTTGATAGCCTGCAAGCTGCGGTCGAACGGGCGAGGGAAGCACTGAAGGACAATCCGGATTTCATCGCCGAACAGGAACGCCTGGGACGTGAGCGTGCTTTGATTTACAAGACGCTCGTCCTGACTGGGTTGCGAAAGGGCGAACTTGCATCGTTAACCGTCGGCCAGTTGGAACTTGATGGTGAGACTGCTTACGCGGTGCTCAACGCTGCCGACGAAAAGAACCGGCTAGGGT
>JAYSPO010000868.1:0-3374 GCA_043722015.1 Candidatus Kuenenia sp.
ACGGCTCGCCGTTAAACGATTTGTGCCAACTTACTTATGCACCAGTGCTTATGTGTCCGAAAGTTGCTGCGGCAGAAAGACTTCCACTTCCAGTGACGATTCTTCAGTCATTGAGAACAGCGGTTCGTTGGGTTTGATACACTCGCCGACGCCGTAAGCCTGATACCGAAACAGGGAATCCCACACCGTGAATGCACCCGAACCGCAGGCGATAATCATCAGGATTGCGATCAGCAATCGGCCTCGTGGGCGTGTTTTTCCGGGCGACGCCACTGGGGTCACACTGGCTGTGCGAGCTGGTTCGCCTGAGTGTTCCCGGCGATTATTGAATCGGAACGCACTCCGCCCGGCAGACTCTCGCACAACTTGACTCATGGTTTCTGTGGAGGCGTTTGGATAAGAAGAGTTCATTTGTCAGTTTTCCTGAAGGACTTGCAGAATTCTGAACGAGAATCAGAACTCCCGAGTTTTTTTCGCAAGTCCGATGAGAAACCTGCGATGACTGAAGAAAACATATGTGGCAATCGCAGGACAGCCGGAAATCAATCGTTGCGAGAATGCAACTGGTGGGCAAACCCGCCCGGCCAGAGCCAAGGCAACTTTCCACACGTTTGCCCGAGGTTTCCGTTGCAATTCCGTCCGTCGCGCCTCTCGGCAACGACGTTCCGGAGCCAGCCGACGTTGTCATATCTGAGCTGCCTGAAATTCCATTGGCCCCCGAACGTGTACCAGCGAAATTCCCTCAGGCCGGACCTGTGGTCGCTGACATGGGTATGATTGAGCTGCCGAAACGGTCGGATGCAGGAGCGAGCTACTATGAAGCGACCGGTCATCTGGCGCTTCGAACGCAACCGCAGGATCTGGATTCGTTGGCAAGTCACATCGAGCCTCCTGCCCCTGCACAGGAGCAGCAGCGAGTGGCTGACGCAGATGACGTCGCATCCGAGAAGAGCCGAAAGTCGAAAAGCAAAAGTTCAAAGAGCGAAGGGAAAAAGTCGGCTGAGGCTGTTTCCGATCTCGTGAACTCAGATTCAGAGTCGCAGGTCGATGTACCTCGGACATTTATCAAAGCTAAAGCTGATAAAGACGAACTCATCGAAGAAGTTGTCATTCAGACGCCGGTTGAATCGGCGTTGGTAGGTCGCGTCGAAAATGTGGTGGCAATGACACGTGCCAAGGGTTGGCCAATCGCGCTGATTCGATCCAATCTGCCGGATGACGTGTGGTGGGTACAACAAGTGGTTGGCATTCAGGGGAACTCATTCGCCGCGCGTGTGAACTTTGGCAACGAGTATTCGGTGAGCGGAAGTGCCTTCAGCATGGTCATCGTGTTTCTTGACTCTCCTGATGAAGTCCGCCGATTCCGCATTGCCAAGCAGTTCAAAGACATTCCGGAAGGCGTGCGGCACTCACGCGCGTTTCATTATATTCGTAACTGACTCGCGCAGATCTGTTCAAGGGGATACAGAATGAAAACAGCACTCTTTGAAAAGAGTAGTCCTGAATTTGAGGGTGTCGCGACGTTCGCCTTTGCAGAACCAGAACCGTTGCCGGAGACAACCTATTCCGAATAGTTTCGCAGCGAGATACTGCCGTCGCGATGGCTGACGTATTTTGTGGCATTCCTGGTCCATTGGATCGTAATCCTCGGGCTGGCCGCGATCTATATTCATATCCCGATCGATTTTTCTCCGGTAACGCTGAATGCCGTCATGAGTGATTCAGAGCCGCAGGAAAGCAGTGCGCTGGAAATCCAGACGACAGAAATTGACGATTCCGCTCTGGAAGATCTTGCCACAACTCCCGAAGCTCTGGCGATGTCCGCATCCACCTTGATTCCGGAACTCGATCAGAAACTCCTGGACGTCATGCCCGACTCACTGGCAGCCTTGGCGTTGAACGCTCCGGGGTCGGACTCGGTCGGAAAGGTCGCCGCTCAGCCGAAGCACGCGGTAGTCATCGCGAACGTACCTAAAAACGCGGTGTCAGCCGGCAGCTTTTCAGTCTGGACAGAACCGGACAATCCGGACCCGGGCGAACCTTACAAGATCATTGTCCAGATTCGACTGCCGGACGGCACAGAGCGTTACTCCGTGGCTGACCTTGAAGGTGTTGTCGTCGGGAGTGATGGTTACCAGAAACTGATCCCGGGTAACTTGCGTGGCTTCCTGCCTGTGCATAATGGTCAGGCAAGATTCGAAGTCCACATTGTGAGCGCTGATGAAAATGTTCTGGACACTGTGTTTGTGCGTTCAAAGGTTCTGCGGGAAGCGCAAAAGCTGCAGTTGCGGTTTTGACCGGAAAGTTTACTGCTCGCGGTCATGATTGAGACAATTGGCGAGCGGCATGCGTCAGCTTGCCGGTACAAAAACGAGGTACCGGAGGGCTCACGCCACTCAGCTCTCCAGACTCAGTCCTTTCGCCAGTCAATCAAACTTCACCTGGAAGCCTGTGATCATCATACCGGCATCGACTGTGAGTGTCTGACCGGTCACCAGACGGCTGCCCGTGATCAGGCTGACAATTGCGTCTGCAATGTCTTCTGGCTGACAGACGCGCCCAAGGGGCAACGTCTTTTCGTACGCTTGTTTGATGCTGTCAAATCTGGATCCAAGACCGCCCTGCGTCCAGCGTCCGTCGATAAAGCCGGGCGCGATGCCGTTCACACGGATCTGGGGTGCCAGCGTGCGGGCTAGTGAAACGGTCAAATTGTCCAGCGCCGCCTTTGTGCAGCAATACGGGATCGAACTGCCCTGCCCCAGTTGTGCGGCCACGCTGGATACGTTGATGATCACGCCGCCGCCGACCGCCAGCATCGGCTGTCGTACAGCCCGAGCGCAATGAAAGGCTCCGACGACGTTGACTTTGTAAAGTCGTTCCCATGACTCATCTGACACGGCGTCCAGATCATGGAAGGGAATAAAATCAGTCGTGCCGGCACAGTTGACCAGCACGTCCACGCGGCCCAGCGACTCGATTGCAAACGCGACCATCGCCCGGCAGGCCGCGTCATCAGCCACGTTCGCCTCAAACGGAAACGCCCTGACACCCAAGGCTTCGATTTCTTTCACCGTCGAGAGCGCCTCATCGCGCGAACGGGAATAATTCACAATCACATTGTATCCCAGGCGGGCCATCGCCAGTGACGTGGCTCGCCCGACACCGGTTCCACCACCTGTGACGATGATGACTTTGTTGAGCGAATTCATGGTGGTTTTTCCTGTCGATGACAGAGTTAGTTCGACTGTCCCATTTTGTTCGTAGTCCCGCCTTTAGGCGGAAATTCAGCCTGCACCCCATGAACATTCAGCCCATTTACCGGCTAAAGCCGGGACTACAAGCGAATCTCGAACAGTCGAACTACTCACTTTCAG
>JAYSPO010000869.1:0-4773 GCA_043722015.1 Candidatus Kuenenia sp.
GGATCGAACGGAATAATTTCCACCTCGATACCAATTCGCTGCCTGAGTGCTTCCAGAGGACGCAGCACGGAGTTGTGATCCAGCGCGGTCGCCACGACGGCATCTCCGGGCTGCAGAAATCCCTGCAGCACGGTGTTCAGACTGTCGGTGCAGTTCAGCGTGAAGACAATCTGCGTCGGGATCTGCACACCCAGTAACGTCGCCAGTTGTCGACGACATTCGTCGATCATCCGGCCCGCAGCTTCAGCCTTGCGATGTGTTCCACGGCCTGCCGAAGTTGCTCCGCCACGCATCCAGGCATCGACTGCGTCATAGACACAGTCGGGTTTTGGAAAGCTGGTGGCGGCGTTGTCAAAATACAACGTACTATTCCTGACCGGGCATCCAGAGTTTTCCCGTGCCGGCAGGTTCGGAGTCTGCACCCGGAGTCCAGAGCGACGCACCGACTCCGACGGACATCAGGCCACCGTCCAGTTCGGCCGCCAGTTGCGGACAACCAGCGATCTGCAGTTGTTCGCGGATCACACCTTCGATCTCGGGAATCTTGTGCAGGTAGCGATCACGAATGCGATGCAGCAGTGTGATCAATTCGGCATCTGCCGGATCATCAAGTCGATACGACAGTTCACGGATATCGAGTTCCAGTTGATGGCGAAATGCGTCAGGCGCGGCAGCGGCACATTCCCGCGCGTGATGCAGGCAGCGATACGCCAGCTCATAATCTTCTTCGATGCGCGCGATTGCCGCACGCATCAGCCAGCCGCGCCGTGCATCGTATTCCTTGATGCTTCCCGGACGTTTCGTCAATTCATCCAGGCCCGCGCGGATCTGCGCCCGCAGACCTAGTACAGAACAGCGATTAGTGAACTCATGCAACTGTGTGTCGGTGAGTTTCACGACATCAATGCGTTCGTAATCGACTGCCGGAATCGCGGCCATCACCATGTAATCCTGCACTTCCCGTCGAGCAGGAGCAGGCACATTCAGACGCTGCCGCACAGCCGCAAAATCGGGTGCCAGATCATTACGGGCCGCGATGGCCATCAGACCGATCACGCAGGCTGCACGTTTGATCCGGAACGCATCGTCATTCGCGACATCCAGTACGGATTTTCCAGCCAGTGCCGTCTGAGGCATCTGCAGCCATTCTTCGACCGCCTGCGGTGCACGCTGTCCCGTGAGTTCACGGAAACGCTTTTGCGTGATGCCGGAAGGACAGAAAAATCGATGATCGAACGGGCGTGTCTCCGGTCTGTCGAAACTGATCAGTTCCTTTTCTTCTTCATCGCCCGACGTGACAATCAGGTCGCCGGCAATCGCTCGAATCCTGACGACAGCCGTGTCGATCAGGCCTTCGGAGGCGGAGATCTGCAGGAAGGGATGATGAATTCCGGCCGCCACAGCGTCGTCCGCGTCTGTGATATCAAACAGATCAATGTCGGCGATGGATTCCGGCAGCAGCGAAGCGTCATTCAGATCCTCACCGCTGATTGCGGATGACAGCAAAATCATTTCCGCCGCATGACTGGTGCCATCCGGATGATCGCAGTGGTCGTGATCGTGCGAATCATTGCGATGCAGCAGTGGCTCGGCGTCAAGTCGGCTCAGGAGTTCTGAGACCGATCGCACATCCAGTGACACGGAGTATGATTTGTAACGATCGGCACTCAACTGCCCGTCGATCTGCTGAGCCAACGCTTCCGCAGTCACAGCCTGATCAAAATCGCTTAACAGCGTGGCGGCGTGATGCAGTGAGCTGGCCGATTCGGCAAGTCGTCCGTCCCAGCTCTGACAGAGTCCCAGGTTGTACCAGATCGCGCCTTCCGTCGGGTACGCATCCGCAAGCCGGTTGTAAATAATCGCTGCGGGTTCCCAGCATCCGAGCAGACTCAATTTGCGAGCTCGCATATCCTGCTGCGAGGCTTGCTCACTGCAGTTGACGGGCAGCAATGGATAGGTACTGCGGAACAGAAACGGCAAACTGGATTCTGATTCGAAGCGGACCAGCTGCAGTACCAGATTTTTCTGTCGTTCACCGGACGACATGCGCACGGCCAGCGACAAATGTTCCCGGGCCGCCATCAGGCAACCCACTCGCCCCATTTCGGCAGCGATGATGGACGCCAGGAATGAGATGCCAGATGGCTGTGATTTGGAACAGATCTGAAAAGTGCGGTGCAGAATGCGTCGGGAGGCTTCGAAACCATCTTCCTTCAGACAGATCTCTGCCATCGACAGCAGCGCCGTGGGCTGATCGGGGTGTGACTTCAGAAAGTCGGCAACCGCCTGGCGAGCTTCGACGGTCATCCCCAGCTCGTGCAGAGTCAACGTCAGTTCGCGCAGAATCACATCTTTGTCAGGATGCTTGCGGAGCAAATCCCGAAACAGTTTGAGGGCCGCTTCGGGTTGATTTTCCCGCAACCGATAGGCGCGCTGCAGCTCGGGCAGGAAATCGCCGCAACAGAATTTGAGCTTCTTCCCGCTGCCGCAGGGGCAGACGGAGTACGGATCGTTAGCCATGACATTCCCTTTTGTTTCAGTAATCGTTCAAAATCAGGACCGCTGACGGCACGGCTGCCATCCCGCTGATCCCGTTATCTGTATGTTTTTGTGATCCGGTTTCCGCAAACATCCTGCGACCGGAGCAACGAAAATCTCGACTCAAGAGCTCAGTTCAGACCCAGCATGTTAACAGCTTTCCGAATTTCTGGCAGTCAGGGTTGAATCACCTGCCACCGGAATCACAAGAATTCGGGGCCCAACCGCATGATTTGCCTCCGGATTGCTGTATTTTGCCAGAGGATCTGCGATCCATGTAGACCGGTGGAGCCTGGGCATGAACGACGGCGTGTTTGTGAAATTTGAGGGATTATAGCAAACACGCTCACACCAGGGCCGGAGAGCCGACACAAGAAATTGCAGCATGCGGTCCAGACCGACTTTCGCCACCCGCTGGACCCGAGTTTTCCAATTGTCTTCTGCAACCTTTTTCCTGGTTCTGTTTCATCGTAAAATCCACGAGGGATATGCGCCTGCAGTTAAACGACGTCGCTCTGTCCCATTTGAGTTACCAGTAAATTCGGAAACGACAGGAACATGCCAATCAGCGACAGCGGGCAGGTGACAGGCACGGACGAAACGTGTTCTTGCTGGTCTTGAGTAGACGGCGGGGTGGCCCAGCTTGCTTCAAGCTGGGTGCGCAGCACAAGAAATCCGGGACATCCATCGAATCAGAGAATGACGTCGTTCCCGTTTGAACGTCAACTCTGAGTTTCTTGTGCCTTCGGCACCCAGCTTCTCCGAAGCTGGGCCACCCCGAATGAACACCTTAAATTCGTTCCACAATCAGCGGAGGTGCATGGCCATGGTCACCGATGGTGATCGCCTGACGAATCGTGGTCGTGACCGCGTCGGGCCGCTTTGAAAAGATGCGAACGAGCGGTGTGCCGCAGCTGACGACATCACCAAGTCGCACGAGCATTTCGAGGCCGACGGAATGATCGATCGGGTCCCCCATTTTGCGACGGCCGCCGCCGAGGGAAATGATGGCGAGGCCGAGGGCTTCCGTGTCGATCGCTGACACAACGCCCTCGCGATCAGCTGTCAGTTCAGACGCCGGTGCGACAGAAAGCGGGGCATCCGGATTGCCGCTCTGTCCCTGAACCATACGACACCAGCGTTCATAGGCGGCACCGTTGGTTAGTAGATTCACGCAGCGTTGGCGTGCTGCTTCCAGGTCTTGATTGATGCTTACAGAAACGAGCAACTCAGCACACAGTTCAATCGTCAGCAGCCGCACATCGTCTGGTCCGCCGCCTTTGAGCACATCAATGGATTCCATGACTTCCACGGCATTGCCGCACATGCGGCCGAGCGGCTGATTCATGTCAGTGAGCAGCGCGGTTGTGCGGACGCCCATGCGGTTGCCGGTATCAACCAGCGAGTGCGCCAGTTCCGTTGCCTGTTCTCGCGTCTTCATAAACGCACCGCTGCCGAATTTGACGTCGAGCACCAGTGCGTCGAGCGATTCGGCCAGCTTCTTGCTCATGATGCTGCCGGTGATCAACGGGATCGATGGGACCGTCGCCGTGACGTCTCGCAGGGCGTATAATTTCCGATCCGCAGGGGCAAGTTCTGCAGACGCGCCAGTGATGATGCAACCCACGGACTGTGTCTGCCGAGTGATCTCATGAAGCGACAGGTCCGTGCGAAATCCCGGAATGGCTTCCAGCTTGTCAAGGGTGCCTCCAGTCGCTCCGAGGCCTCGGCCAGAGAGCATGGGAACCTGCACACCGCACACCGCCAGCAGCGGTGCGAGGATCAGCGAAGTTTTGTCACCGATGCCGCCGGTGGAGTGTTTATCGACGCGTCCGATGCCATCGCGCGGCCACGACAGTTGAGTCCCTGACCGCAGCATTTCGGAAGTCAATGTGGCGACTTCACGCGGCGTCATGCCGTTGAGATAAATAGCCATCGCCATGGCGGACATCTGATAGTCCGGAATACTTCCCTCAGCAAAGCCCTGAATGAAGCACGCAATTTCTGCGTCACTCAATTCCTGACGGTCGCGTTTGGCAGCAATCAACGACGCGGGCAACATGTCGGGCCTCAGACTGTCGAAACAAACTCCGGACTACGGCGTGTGCCGGAGTGGTTTTGCCGGGATCGTCGGGTAATTTGCCATGGGAGACAACTGAGTCGGCTGAAACCGGGGACCAGGGACGCCAGGGATCTGGGGCATCGCACTTCCACTGCGGTATGACTGCGACGTGG
>JAYSPO010000870.1:0-2278 GCA_043722015.1 Candidatus Kuenenia sp.
GATACGGTGATTCGCGATAGGCAAATCGATCCACCAGACTTCGCAAAGCGGCATTGATTCGACCTTCGCCGATCAGTTCTTTCAGTTGGTACATCACCACGCTGCCCTTGCGATAATGGATGTAACCCTGATTGGCTTCCACCGTGCGTAACGGTCGCTCTTTCAGAAGTTAGGCACCTCGGGAACGCAGATAGCTGTCCATTTCGTAGGCCAGAAAGCGGCGCATGATGTCGCGGCCGAATTCCTTCTCCATCAGAGCCGAATACTGCGCGAGAGTTTCTGACAGCAATGTCGCGCCCTGCATGTTGGCTCCGATGACCTGATGAGCCCACCACTGATGAGCCATCTCGTGAGCAACCACATAGAAAACCATGTCGATGTCGTCTTCGTCCTTGATGTCGGCGATAAAACCGATCGCTTCGGAATACGGCATCGTGCCGGGAAACGCCTGAGCAAACGTCGCGACGCGAGGGAACTCAATGATGCGGGCCTGTTTGTGGTGATACGGTCCGAAATTGGTTGTGTAATACTCCAGCGACTTGTGGATGGAACGCATCATGTTCGGAACATTCCACTTGTGCTCCGGATGGTAGTAGACCTCCGTCTGCACGCCGTTCCATTCATCCCGATCGACCTCGTAGCGTGCTGAGATGAACGAGTAGAAGTTGAGCGACGGATGATCGACCTTGTAGTGGAAGTATCGCTTCCCATTTTCTTCCCACGACTTCAGCAGTGAACCGGGAGCCACAGCGATTTGATCGAGCGACGTGCTGATGACGGTTTCGATATCCACCCAGTCGCTGCTGTTGCTGATGTACGTGTTGCTGCGAGCGGCCAGATTATCCGGTTCGAGTTCCGGCATGACGGTGGGTTCGCCGAGTCCGTGCTTTTTGCGATCGTTGCGGTTCTGGAGTTCCAGTTGAGACTGATAACCGATCTGCGGACAAATCTGATTATTGAAGAACGTTCCGTTTTGAACGATGTCTGTACGCTGTACGTTGTTTTCAAAACCTTTCGCGGCGTAACTGACCGTGAACGTCATGCCGACGGATTCGTCTGGCATCAGCGGCGGATTAAATTCGTAGACCTGATAGTGGAACGGTTTGAATTCTTCCGCCAGCGTGGCTCGATCGATCGCAACGGTCGTGTTGTAGCCGTCAGCCAGATTCAGATACAGTCGCGAGATCGGTTCGGTCGATTTGTTTTGAATCGTCTGTTCGCCTTTGAGCACGAGGGCTCGCTTTTCGGGCTGCAGATCGATGTTGTAACGAATTGTGGTGACTCGTGGCTGATTCGCGCCATCGTGGTCTTTCTTGAAGGTCTTTTCGTAGTCGACCTGTAGTTGTTCCTGCTGATCAGCCGTGCGGAATGTGTTCAGGATTTTTGTGTTGTACCAGGCCCATGCACCGGAACTCAGCCACGCGGCGCAGATCGCGAAACTTGCCAGTCGGATCGGACCTCTCCAGCGAAACCATGCCGTCTTCAGACGGTTGCCCATCCGCGTTTCACGACCACGCTGCCACAACAGAATGCTCACGACACCAACCAGGCTGCTGAACAGCAGCCAGTAAGCGATGAACGCCAGTAGCGAGGTCCTGAATGGCGCGAAGTGATACAGATCGGAATAGATATAGGTCGGAAGACTGCCGAAATTGACGAGCTTCGTCTCCACATCCAGCATGAACCAGACGAAGGTGTCTGCAATCAGCAGCAGGATGAAGAAGAAGTAGCCGAGATATTTGTTCGGCGCCATGATGTGAGCAATCATGGAGAGAATGATCAGGCAGAACATGCGAAACAGATCCAGCCCCAAAAGCTCGGTCACGTACAGTTGCGACTGAAACCGTGTGTAGCCGTTGATCGCCTGCGTGGCGACTCCTGCGAACAAACCAACAGTGAGCAGAATCGCGACGATCAGAGTCAGCGAGATCGTCTTCCCGATGTACATGATCCATGTCGCATGCGGCAATGCGTCGAAGACTTCATCCAGCCCGGCTTCTCGTTCTTTCCAGACAAGAACTCCGCCGAAGAACGTGATGATTGCCACAAGGAACAGATACATCGAGCCTCGAATCAGATCGATCATTTGATACGTCACGGGCAGCGAACTGAGACCAAAGCCTTCTCCCGCCGACAGCAACAGCGCCGCTCCTGTGTTGACCAGAGCGAAGACTACGATGACAATGAACACGGTACTGCGAATTGTGCTGAACAGATCGATTCGAACCTGGCTCAACATCTGCGACAACGACGCGCCGAAACCGCTGTGAATGGCAGC
>JAYSPO010000871.1:0-3258 GCA_043722015.1 Candidatus Kuenenia sp.
TCCCAATTCTGTTCGTAGTCCCGGCTTCAGCCGGAATTCGCTGGCGGTTCCGGCAAAAAAACCGCCTGAAGGCGGAACTACAAACTTAAATCAACAGACTGCTAGCGCCTTGCGGCTCACTCAACAACACTTCCCTCAGTCCTGGCCGCGCGAAGTATATGCTTTGAGCGGCATGGAATGCTACAGCGGCAAGCATGGTGCGGCCAGCAGGGTTTCGCATGATTCTTCCGAAGAACGTACGTGTCCCTTTGACAGTTTGACACTGAGACGCGATTCTCTTCTCACTTCATTGGCCGGATTTTCTGTCATTTCATTCGGATACGTACGTTGCCTTCGACCTTTCAGCTTCGTTGCCTGCTGGCTGTCTTTCTCTCCGGTGCCAGCGCTCTGACGTTCGAAATCCTGTGGCAGCGACAGATGTTTCTGATCTTTGGCGCAAGCGCTCCGGCAACAACGGCCGTGCTGACCGCCATCTTTCTGGGGATCGCGTTCGGCAGCCTCATGGCAACCCCGCTCACAAATCGATTTCCGCGTCCGCTGATGGTATTTGCCTGCATGGAGACGACGATCGGCGTTTGGGGATTCTGTCTCCCGTTCCTGCTTCCGATCACCGACAAGTTGTACATCTTCATGGCTCTCCGACTTGGCGAAGCTAACCCGCTGCTGAGTGCCGTTCGATTTGCCCTGGCGGTGGGACTTCTGTTGCCCGCGACTTTGTGCATGGGAGCGACAATTCCGGTGATGGTGGCGGGATTGTCAGGCAGTGAGAAGGGGAAAGTATCAACCGTCTACGGCATCAACACGCTCGGCGCGGTGCTGGGGGCGGTCCTGACAGGCTTGTTTCTGATTCGCTTGCTGGGGATGTCACACACACGATTTGTCGCGGCGGGATTGAACATCGCGGCGGCCCTGTTTGCAGCCTGGGCCGCTGGTCATCGCGCAGATCCGCCAACAGTTGTGCCGGCAACGCCATCGAGTTTCCTGCATCCCGTCAATGTTTCTCGGCGTCTGTTGAGCTTCCTGTATTTCGCTGCCGGTTATGTCGCACTAGGTCTTGAAGTCGTGTGGCTGCGTCTGCTGGGGATCGTCAATGCCAACTCAACCGTCACGTTTTCTCTGACGCTTGCCGTGTATTTGCTTGCGATGGGGCTGGGCAGCCTCATCCTGTTTCCGATCCTGCACCGCTTCATGCAGCCGAAAACAATCTTCTCCACCGGAAATCTCGCGGTGGCAGCTGCCTCGCTGTTCACGTTTCCAGTGATCTACGCCGCCCCGGAACTCAACTACCGGAGGATCACAGAACTTGCTGCCAACGGTACCCTGACGCTCGCAGATATCTATTCCACTGAGGCACTCATCATCGGGGTGTTGATGTTCCTGCCGGCGTTATGCATGGGGCTGATTTATCCTGCTGTTTGCCACTCACTCAATGCAACTTCCGCCGAGCGGGCACGCTGGGTCGGCACTTCGTATTTTCTGGGGACGCTGGGTTCCGTTGCCGGAATTCTGACGGTGTCGATGTGGATCATTCCGTCGATTGGTCTGCACGCAGCATTTGCTCTGCTGGTAATGACGTCGGCTGGCATTGGCAGTCTTTCATGGATGACGACGCAGATCGGTTCAAAGCGATGGTTGGCTCCAGGGTTGGGCATCGTGCTGTGTTGCTGGGCAATCACCATCGCCATCGAAGCGAGGCCGGCACTGCGGGAGTTTACGTCCGGAAAAGTTGGAACACGCTGGTTTGAATTCTCTGTCGCCAACCCCGATTCGAAGGTTTCCGAAATACGCAGATTCAAGGCTGGCAGTTCCGGGACCGTGATCATCAAAAAGCAACAGGGCAGCGATGATCATCTCGTCTACGTCGATGATCAACTGGTTGCCTCGACAAATATGGAGGCTCGCATCGATGCTCTGATGCTGGCTCATTTGCCGCTGATGCTCCATCCCGATCCGGCCGACGAACTGACCGTGGGATTCGGCAGCGGCGGGACCAGTCACGCAATTACGACACATGGAATTGAAGCGTTTTGTGTGGAGATCGAGCCTGAGGTTCCGCGTTCCGCCAGCTTGCTGGCTCGGCAGAATTTCGGCGTGTTAGACCACCCGAAATTCCATCTGATTCTCAATGACGCCCGGGATCATTTGAGTATCGGTCATCAGCCGTATGACGTAATTGCCACTGATGTCACAAATCTCCAGTA
Organism: Candidatus Kuenenia sp.; assembly: GCA_043722015.1. Classification (GTDB taxonomy): domain Bacteria; phylum Planctomycetota; class Planctomycetia; order Planctomycetales; family Planctomycetaceae; genus SXXK01. The sequence continues at coordinate 2,202 of JAYSPO010000871.1, forward strand.
CAAGCAGAACAGCAGCCTGTACACGGTGGAGTATTTTCAGCTCATGCAAAAGAAGCTGCGTCCCGAAGGAATCGCCTGCGCATGGATTCCGATGGCTGCGATCAATACCCACGAACTGCGAATTCTGATGAAGAGTTTTCAGCACGTCTTTCCCCATGCCACGCTGTGGTACATGAATCATACGCATACCAACTTCGGCATTCTCATCGGGACACCGCAGGCTTTGACTATTGACTTCCAACGAATGCAGCGATCCTTTTCAATACCGGCTGTCGCGGAGAACCTGAAACTGATCGGCGTGACGGATCCATTGCAGATCGTCCACAGCCTGCATCTGGATGAACATGGCTACCGGGAATTCTGCGGTGATGTCCCGCTGCATACCGACAATGATCCGGTATTGGAATTCAGCTCACCGCTTTCGTTTTACCAGTACAACGAGACCTTCCGCGACAATCTGAGCGCCACCCTGCCGTTTTGTCCGCAGGATTCGCGGCCCCTGGTGACTGGATTTCCGGAGGCACGAAATGCGGAATGGGAACAGCACAAAATTGCATCGCAGAGTTTCTGCAGAGTAATGGTCCACTTCTACGATTTTCTGATTCACCGAGGCCGGAATGATCGTGACCGGGCCATTCAAAGTCTGACCGAGGCATCCGCTTCCGCCAGAGCTGGTATGAATGCCATGCCGCAGGACCCAGGTCGCGAACAGTTTTACGTGCAATTCTTTACAGCCGCCCAGAAGTGGATCGAATCCATGTAGCTCGACTGTCCCAGATTCCACTTCACGACCCCATCCAGCTCGAGGGCTGTCGTTTAAATCGTTTAACGGCAAGCCGCAGGCGTCGTTGCCGCGTTTCGCCTGCGCCTGCGGCTCGCCGTTAAACGAATTTTCTGACTCTGTGAACTAAAACGACAGTCTCCTCGCCTGGATGGTGAAGCAGATGGAGAGCTAGTGCGTCGTCAGGACTAAGAATTTGGGTTGAGTCTGTAGGCCGGACCAAGCGAAGCGCCGTTCCGGCAATTGTCAGACACCTGCCGGAACGGCGCTTCGCTT
>JAYSPO010000872.1:0-1252 GCA_043722015.1 Candidatus Kuenenia sp.
GATTGACAGAGCACTAGCCGACTTCCTGCTTTCGAATCGGCTAGCGCCTCAGGCTCAACGGGTACCTTTCATTCTGCCGCTCGCCTCAGAACCTGTTCATCCATCAATCCGTGTCTTCTGGCCTATGTCCGGGCCGTCGCTGTCCGAAAATGTCGGGAATCCCGTCGCTCCGCCGACGGGGTTTTGCCGCGTTGGAGATTTCGCACCGGCAAAACGTGGAGTTGAAAATGGGCAAGTCCTTAACGCCGATCAGTGTTCAGTACGGAATTCGTTTACTCCACCGACTATTCGACAAAATTTTCTGCTATACTCATATGGAAATCCACCACTTGCTTCCATGGGATTCTTAAGTCTGTATGCCTTCAATTGATGATATCCTCATTGCCTGCGAATCCCGGATTGGCTATCAATTTCGCGACCGGGTGCTGTTACGCCGTTGCCTGACGCATAGCTCCTCGGCCGAGACGCGTCTGGATTCCAATGAACGCCTCGAGTTTCTTGGTGATTCCGTGCTGGGGGTCGTGATCTGCGAGTATCTGTTTCAGAATTTCCCGGATCAACGTGAAGGTCAGATGACGCAGATGAAATCCTGGCTCGTCAGTCGCCAGACGTGTGCTCGTGTGGCCCGCTTGCTGAATGTCGAAGAACTGATTCTCGTGGGACGCGGACTGCAGAGTATTCCGGATTCTATCCTGTCGGCGGTGGTGGAATCGTTGATCGCCGGAGTTTATTTTGATGGTGGCCTGGAGGCGGCTCGACAGTTCATTCACACGTCGTTCCATGAAGAACTGGCACTCTGTCGCCCGGAAGATGCTGAAAACTTCAAGAGTCAGCTTCAGGAAATCACGCAGCGCGATATGGGCAAGACACCGGAATACGTCGTTGTCGAAGAAACCGGCCCTGATCATGCGCGCGTGTTCTGCATTGTGGCACGCGTGGGTGACGCCGTCTTTGAATCCGGCAGTGGCAAAACCAAAAAAGAAGCCGAACAACAAGCGGCTCGCAACGCTGTCGAGTCTCTGCAACGCCCCGCGGCGGAACGTGATGTCGTTGAAAACCCCTGAATTATCCGACGGCTGGTAGACTGCGCGGTTGAGGATTGCACATTTGTTTAACCGCGTGGGCAACGCCCCGCGCGTTGTATTTCAAATTTCAAATTTCCTGACTGTAACGTTTTCTATGTGTCCGCCGTTTGAAGCCCTTTTTCCAGACCGGGAACCACGAATGAACACGAATTGGAATGCTCCTCATT
>JAYSPO010000873.1:0-1000 GCA_043722015.1 Candidatus Kuenenia sp.
CAAAGTACCTCTGGTTGGGCGAATATGAATTTTCAAATCTAATCATTTTGCCGCATCATCGGCGAATGATCGTCTGATCGTCTCGGTCTGTTACTGCTATGCGCTGAGATCTCAGTTCCTGACGAGAAGAGTGGAAAAAACCGCGAATTTCCAGGTTTTTACTGGCGAACTGCGAACTGCGACGAATAGTATGCTGTGCTCCCCACTGGCTTTTCGGGGCAAAATCAGAATTCCAATTGTATTCATGACGTGTTCGACAGAAGTCCGAACTATTGAGAAATCGCGGATATTTTTGTTATTTCGCGTAATTTATAGCGAAATCGTGTTGAATGAGCTATCGGATCTGGAGGCGAGCGCTAAACTGCCGGGGTGGTTTGAAATGGCTGATTTACAGGCTGGAACGGCATTCATGCGACGGATTCGCGATCCCCAACAAAAGTGGATGTTTGACCCGTTTGACGGGGTGCTTTCCGCGATGGCTCGGCAACGTATCCTCACGGGGTGGCAAGGCGTCTTTCGATCCGTGGTCCTGGATCTGCTGCCCGTCAAGGAGTTGGCCCAGCACTTCTCGGCGAACTTCGGATGCCCGACCAAAGAACTTTATTCGATGGCCGGGCTGGTGTTCCTGTCGGACTTTTTTGACTGGAACGCGTTGGACGCGGCCGATGCTTACATGATGCGATCCGACGTTCAATTCGCGCTCAACATCGAACCGGGGGCCGAGTGTTCCGACCGCACCGTCGAGCGTTATCGGAAGCTGTTCACAGAAGATGATCTGGCGGCACAGTTGTTCGGCGAGTTGACGGTCACTCTGACAGACTTGCTGGAATTGGATGTCTCGAAACAGCGATTGGACAGCACACACGTCTTCAGTCACATGGCGACGTTTGGCCGCGTGCGGCTGATGGCCGTCACCTTGAAGCGCTGTCTCACGCAGGTCAAGCGTCATGCGGCGGGCGACTACGCGGCGCTGCCGGAGGAATTGCGTGCTCGGTACGCG
>JAYSPO010000874.1:0-4990 GCA_043722015.1 Candidatus Kuenenia sp.
AGGAAAAATCGAGTGTGGGAGAATGATCGTTTAACGGCGAGCCGTAGGCGTAGGCGAAATTCTCTGCCTCCTACGCCTACGGCTCGCCGTTAAACCGAATGACGTTCCCATAAATCACGCACATAGAATCCGGTAGGGTCAGCAAAATTCCGTGATATCAGGAGCATGTTTTGCTATGCTGGCACAATTCAACTGCATGTGTTCGGGTGAAAGACTGAATAAGGACTCTGCTGTGCCGCTGATTTTTCCAGGAATGGACCCGTATCTCGAGAACCCTGTGATCTTCCCGGGGATTCACAGTCGAATGGTCGTCTATCTGGCTGATCAGATCGCTCCACGCATCCGTCCGCGATACGCGGCTTCGGTTGGTGAACGTGTCTATGTCGAATCAGCGAAAGAAGGGAATGCTCGCCCGATCATTCCTGATGTTTGGGTGCGACAAACGATCGGGCGATCGGTTCAGAACGGCGGTGTTGCGGTTGCCGAGCTACCCGAGGTTGATGAACCGATTGTCCTTGAAGCTCAGGACCTCGAAATTCGGCAACCGTTCATCGAGATTCTCGATCGGGAATACAATATGCGTGTCGTCACGATAATTGAACTGGTCAGTCCGAGCAACAAGTACGCTGGAGCCGGGCGAGATTCGTACGTAATGAAGCAACGCGAAGTGATTGGCAGCGATACGCATCTCGTGGAGATTGACCTGCTGCGTCGCGGGCCACATGTGGTGGCTGTGGCGGAATATTTGACAGCTGGCCGTTTCGATTACGACTACCTGGTTTGTGTGCATCGGGCTCGAACACGTCGATTCGAGGTCTATCCACGCAGCATCCGGCAGGCGCTGCCATGCATCCGAATTCCGCTGGCTGGCAACGACCCGGACGTCCGCCTCGACATTCGCGCAGCATTGGAGCAGGCGTACGATGCGGGCAGCTACGATCAGCGCATTGACTATTCCCGACGATGCTATCCACCATTGTCTGCCGACGTTGAGATTTGGGTGCGTCACTTAATGGAACAGGCGAAACATACACCGGCGGGCTGAAGTCTGTACGCCTCCAAAACGAACATGGCCAGGTCGTTCGACCTGGCCATGTGTCAGAGCAGTTTCGATTTCTGGCGGCACAAACTACGCAGCGCGACGGAACATGTCGTTCATCGGAATTATGTCTGCCGGAGCGGCTTCTTTGGCTGCAGCATCAATGAAGGCTTCAAAGATCTGCAGATCCAGTGCGGACGCAGTGTTGCTTTCCGGATGCCATTGAACTCCCAGACAGAACCAGTCGTCTTCAATCGATTCATAGGCTTCAATGATTCCGTCAGGACACGTCGCGCTGACGCGAAAGCGTGATGACAAGTCTCTCACCGCCATGTGGTGCGCGCTATTGACACGAACTTCACCAGGTCCGTAGATCGCGTCCAGACGCGTTCCGGGAACAATCTCGAGGACATGTCGCAGATTCTGTTCGACAGGATCGCGATGATGCAGAGCGCGGGGAACTTCTTCGGGAATATGCTGGTAGAGCGTGCCGCCGCACAGAGCATTCACCAGCTGCATTCCGGAACCGATTGCCAGAATCGGCAGACGGCGTTTGATGGCCATTTCCGCAACACGACGATCGAAGTCTTCGCGTCGCTTCGGCATCACTTTCACGGACGGATGAATGTGCATCTTCATCCGCGTGGGATCCAGATCCAGATTGCAGCCTGACACGACAACGCCGGTCACATTTTCCATCATTCGATTCAGATCATCATCGTTTTCAAGCGGGGGCAGCAGCATCGGAATACCACCGGCAGCGCTGACGCTGTCGTAATAACCCGTGTTAAACCACGTGAGTGCTGCACCGTTGTAGCGTTCCGGACGAAAATCACCGGTAATGCCTACCATTGGTTTCTGAATGCTCATGAACAGGTTCCCTCCCAGGTTGAGCAGATCGACTGGACACCGCGAATTGCTGTGTCTCAGGTGCGAAGCGGGCCGGAAACGAATTGAGCGCTGCAGCAAAGACCGGCAATGCAGGCATCGGTCCATCCTGGCAGGATGGAGAATGTGAAGGCATGGCAGAATCCTTTCCGCAGTACACAACCGATTCCATTCGGTTGACTGATATCGTCCGGCAATGAGCCAGATTCGAAATCAGAAACCTTAATAGCCCCCTTCGGGCTAGTTCGCTGCTGGCCAAATTCCACTGGCTCAGCAAGCGACGGGCGGCAGGTTAGTCAAGACCATTTCACTTGTAAATCAAATCGCCGATTTTGTGCTAAAGTTACTCTTCCATCACTATATCTTGTATGTCCACCAGGGTTTTTCGCTCCTTGATCTCCGACGTTATAGCAATCCCCAGAACACCACTGGCGTCTTTCCGGATACTTTCCAGATACTTGATCAGCCGCGCGTGTATGTCGGATGCAAACTGCTCTGCTTTCACAACGGACGACATCTGATCGAACATCGTCTGGTCGCTGACGACGTCCGGGTCCAATTTTTTGCTGGACGAACGCAGATCCAACAGCTTTGGCAGAAAGGCCTGCTGCAGATGTTCGCACAACTCGCGTGCGAAGTGCTCCGCCTTGTTAATACGCTCCACAAGCGGCAGTTTGTTCGGATCTTCAATTCCCATGATGACCTCCGCGTGGCCTCCAAGAATTATCCGGAGACCAGACCAAAAGCGACCGCCAAAAAGCGACTGCATTAGAGCAACATTCGTACAGTGGCGTCAAATACAGTTCGCTTGATTCGTGAGGCTTTCTGCGAAACCGGCGAGAGTCTCCTGACTCCGAGGTGCCTCGGTTGGAAGCCATAGGGCAAGTCAAACATCGTCAAACAGCCTCTTCTGGTGCAGGCCGTTTTCATTCGATAGCTCAATGCGCCGTGGCACGACGATTGTCCAACGCTGCTCTTTCGGAGTTCGCGTGCCAGGTGTCGCCATCGGTTTCGACGTCGATTCTGCCGCGGGCGCAGTCGATTGCAAAATCAAGTGCCGGAAAATCAAGAGCGGCAACATTCGAATCGAGCACCATGAACTCCTGGCGCTCAGCGGAAATCTTCAGCCGCTTGAAAGCAGCCCACAGTCGGTCTTCCAATGGCTTTCACGCGCTATCGTAAAATCACACACGTGGTTCAAAATAGGGACGAGAACATTACAAGGTACTGACATGGGCGTAACCATAGCTTCTCATGGCTTTCTCAGTACAATGATGATGGGAGCAGCGTAATATCGCTTCTGAATTCAGTCAAAGGATTCAAATCCATGGCAGCCTCTCATTTTCCATCTCGACATTTGAAAGTCGTTCGTCAGGTTTGGCGTTTTTCGGTGATCGCCGTCGCTGTCACTGGACTCCCGGCAATGGTACTGACGTACATAGCGATGTCGAAGGACGCTCTTGCATTGCCGGCGGCAATTGCAGACGCTGTCTTCATTTTCTGTACATGGGTCTCGTTTTGCAGCGTGGTCGATGTTCATCGACATGTTTGCATCATTCCATACTTTCAATCGGCAGTCGGCGAGATCGAGACATTTTGTGCCGGGCACGCGTTAGCTTCAAAGGTGCTGTTACTGGACAGGATCTCAGCAGAATTGAATGTGACGCCCCTGTCAGATTTCGGATATAACGATGATGTCTGTGGTGAAAGTGTCGAATGGCATGACTCGGCAGTCGGGCTGAAAACCGTTCGGGCGCTGCTGACGGAAATCAAATCGCATCCCGAACGAGTGGAGGGTGACAGAAAGCTCATCGATGATCTGCACAAACTGATGCACGCATTGGAAAGAGCCAGCGATCAGGACATTCGTTTTTCGCTCCTGCTGCGGCATGGAAACTCTACCAGTGCACTGGAATGGGAAAGAAGAATCGGAACGGCATTCTGAACCGACACTGCTTGCAGTCTTGCCTTGTCCGCTTAGTCGTTTCGTCTCACGCGGACCGCACTGACTTCCCAGGAAATGCGGTGTCATGGAAGAACGCGCGATCTTCTGTATACTGTGACGATTGCTGAGCGACATGTGTTTGAGCAATGCTGAACGGTGGGTTTGCAACAGGGAAATCGAGATGGCAGTATCGCAGATTGTGGCAGGGACAACTCGGATTGGGTGGATTGGAACCGGGGTCATGGGTTCCAGCATGTGCGGTCATCTGATCAGCGCGGGGTTCGCAGCAACGGTGTATTCGCGGACGCAGAAGAAGGCGGAGGCCCTGATTGGCAAGGGAGCGGCATGGGCTGCATCGCCGAAAGAGGTCGCTCAGAATTCCGATGTAATTTTCTCTATTGTCGGATTCCCGTCGGATGTCCGCGAAGTGATGCTTGGTGACGACGGTGCCCTGGCCGGAGCGAAAGCGGGGAGTGTTCTCGTCGATATGACGACCAGTCAGCCGTCTCTGGCTGTTGAGATTTATGAGGCAGCAAAAACAAAGAGTGTCCACAGCGTGGATGCGCCGGTGTCCGGTGGAGACATTGGCGCTCGGAATGCCGCACTGTCGATCATGATCGGTGGTGATGCAGACGTCGTAACGGCGTTGCAGCCGCTGTGGGAAGCGATGGGGAAAACCATCGTCCATCAGGGTTTTGCCGGTGCCGGTCAGCACACGAAGATGGCGAACCAGATTTTGATCGCGACCGGAATGATTGGTGTCTGCGAGGCATTGCTCTACGGCTACAAATCCGGGCTGGACTTACCGACAGTGCTGAAGTCCGTGTCAAGCGGTGCGGCGGGAAGCTGGTCATTGTCAAATCTTGGCCCACGCATCATCGACAACAATTTTGATCCGGGATTTTTCGTTGAACACTTTATCAAAGACATGGGAATCGCTCTGGAAGAATCCCGCCGCATGGGCTTATCGACACCCGGACTCGCGCTGGCGCAACAGCTTTATCTTGCAGTAAAAGCGCAGGGCTTCGGTCGGAACGGGACTCATGCACTGATGCTGGCGTTGGCACAGATGTCGGGTGTTGACTGGCGAAAACGCGGCTAAGGACGTGGCCGATAGA
>JAYSPO010000875.1:0-3415 GCA_043722015.1 Candidatus Kuenenia sp.
CGCCGCTGAGAGTGAGAGTGCCGCTGCCGGATTTGGTCAGCCCCATTGTTGCACCGCTCACTCCGCCGTTCTGGATGATGCCACTGAATGTGCTCGTTCCATTGGCCGATCCGACAATCAGGGTGGATAATGTGGAGTTCGTGGGAAAGTTCTGGACCGTACCACTGCCAGACAGCGAGTTGATTGTTTCAGTGGCCCCGACCAGCCAGAGCGTGCCATTGACCGTGACATTCGACGCATCAGGAATCACCGTCGTGTCAGTGCTTTGCAGCGTCGCTCCTGCATTGATTACCACTCCGCCCACGAAGTCGTTGGTGGTGTTATCAAATGTCGTGCGTCCTGTCCCGCTCACGCTGAGCGTTCCCACTGGTCCGGTGAGTTTGCCCGAGTAGGACGTGCGGTCATAGGCGTCACCTCGGAATGTTGTGGTCTTGTTCAGCGTGATGGTACCGGAAAATGTGAGAATGGAATCGGCAGTGCTACCGAGCGTTGCAACTCCCGAACCAAAGTTGGCGACTACAATGCTGTTGCCGACGACCCCGCCAAGTCCACCAAGCAGCGATGTATTGCTGCTTCCCGTTGACGCATCATTCAGGGTGACAGTCCCAGTACCCAGAGCATTCGCTCCACCGATCTCAATCGTGCCGGCATTAATCGTCGTGCCCTGGCTTAACCCTGAATTCCCCGCCATGACCAGCGTGCTGCCCGCAGAACTCATATAGACGCCGAAGCTGCCGTTGTAGGAAATGATGTTTCCTGCACCAGGTGCAGTGCCGCCGACCGTGTTGTTCGTCGCGCCGTCGCTCACGCGAATACCATAGACCGCGTTGCCGAGATTTGCGGAGCCGCTGACATCGCTTCCAATAAAGTTGCCGGAAACTGTGTTCGACGATGTGCCAGCATCGCGGATCCAGACACCGTAGGCTGAGTTACCGCTGATGATGTTGCGAGCCACCGCCGTTGTGCCGCCGACCGTGTTGCCCGTCGCTCCGAATTCAATATTTACTCCCAGTACATTCCCTAAAGCGCCCGTGCCGTTCTTGTCGGATCCGATCAGATTACCGGCCACCAGATTTCCAGTCGTGCCAGTACCTGCGATGTTCACGGCGACGTCGTTGCCGGAAATGACGTTGCCCTCGACAGCGTCGCTCGTGCCATTGGAATCCGTGCCCACAATGTTGTTGTCGGCGCCGCTCGCGATCCAGACCCCCGCCTGACCATTGCCAAGGTCAACCAAACCAGTGCCATCCGTTCCGATATAATTCCCCTGCACCAGGTTGCCGGTCGCAAGATTGCCGCCAATGAACACTCCATGGACTGCATTCCCGGAGATGACGTTGCGAGCCCCAGCCACGTTGCCGCCGACGAGCGTGTTCACTGCCTGATTGATCTCGATGCCATGCTGACTGTTAGCCAGCACACCAGCGCCCGACGCATTGAGGCCGATGATGTTTCCCTTTACGAGGGTTCCGGATGACCCCACTCCCGAGATCAGGATGCCTTGCGCGTTATTGCCGGAGATCACATTGCCGGAACCGACGGCTACGCCACCTATTGTATTGCCGGGCGCACTGGCGACTCGTATGCCGTGGGTTGTATTCCCCAGGTCCACGGTGCCGAAGAAGTCCGTGCCGATAAAGTTGCCCAGCACAACGTTGCCCGACGCGGTGGCGCCGACGATGTCCAATCCGCCAAAGTTTCCTGAAATAATGTTGCGATCGGCTGCGGTCGTGCCGCCGACAATGTTGTTCGGTCCGTCGGTGATCACGACACCGCGATTGGAGTTTCCGATCGCGGCGCTACCCGAGGCATTGGTACCGATGAAATTACCCTTGACAACGTTTCCCGTGGAAGTCATGCCCAGAATGTTAATTCCATGTACGTTATTTCCAGAGATGACATTGAGGATAATTGTTGTGCTGGCGACGTCGTTGACCACCACGCCTTCCTGGCTGTTACCAAGATCGGCCGTGCCTGCCGCATCCACCCCGATATAGTTGCCCCGTACCACGTTTCCAGAGGACGCACCGTTCGTCGTCTCTTCGATCGTGATGCCGGACGATGTGTTGCCCGAGATGACGTTGCGGCTCGTAACCGTAATTCCACCAATGACATTGTTGTCCGAGTTAGTGATGATAATCCCCCGCAGGGCATTCCCGAGAGCTGCGCTTCCGGCCAAATTGGTCCCGATGTAATTTCCCGAAACCACGACGCCCGACGTATTGTGAAGGTAGACTCCGTTCCCGTTGAAGCGATTGATCACGAAACCCTTTAAGACGCTGCCACTGCTTCCCGATCCAAACTCAATTCCGTTCGCGCTAACGCCTGCCGAATCACCGCGAATTTCGAACAGCGGAACTCCCGCGTAGCCAGGAATCGTCGTCGCGTCAAAGGTCAGCGGCTGCGTGATCACCGGCAGCGGCGATAACGGCTGAATCGTCCCTGAGACGTCGAACAGGATTTCGTCAGTTCCCGCCAGCAGGTTGGCCTGCGTAATGCGATCGCGCAATGAGAACGCCCCCGAATCGTTGAGATTGCGGACGACCAGAGTATTACCGAGCAGGTCGTAAAACGTGGAACCAGGATTGTTCGCCAGCACTGTCCGACCATTGATCTGCGGCAGATTGATTGTCGAAAAATCTCCGGATCGCGACGCCTGCGTCATGAACCTGAACGATTGCCCCTTGTCCGGCTGAAAACCATTGATCAATGAGACATTCAGTGTACCGTTCAGCGTCGCAACTCCGCTCACGAGCAATCGATCAAAATCCGGCGTCCCGGCGTTGGTACCGCCAACTTCGATCGTCAGCACACCAGCGGCACCCTGGGTGTAGTTACCAGTGATATTGATGACGCCTGGCGAGGCGCCGATTGATATCGTGCCGCCTGTGCCGGTCGTGACATTGCCGGTCAAAGTGCCAAACCCGGTCAATGTACCCCCGTTAATACTGATCGTATTGCTAGTTGATGTGAGGGACCCTGCAAGGAGTTGACTGGAACCGAGGTTGATCGTGCCAGCGGTTTGCTGGTAATTGCCTGTGACTGTAAGTCCAAAAGATCCGCCGATATCGATACTGCCGGAGTTCGTCAGCGCGGCCACCGTCGTAAAATTGCGTCCCAGCGTCAACGAGCCCTGGACCGTGGTCAGCGAGTTCAGTTTGGCGAACGTACCCGTGAGTCCCACCGATGCCGCCGCACCGATCGTCGTGATGTTCGGCGCGGCCGCAGGGAAGACTAACGTACTTCCGGTACCGACGCTCCAGGTTCCACCGGTCAACGTCGATGATGTGGCCTGCGTGACAGTGCCGTTCAGTGTCAGAGTTCCGGTCTGCACGTTCACCGTACCAGTGTTGTTCAACGAGTTGGCGATGGTCGTTGTCCCTGCAGCTGTGGTACGCTGCAGCAAGCCCGCGTT
>JAYSPO010000876.1:0-2327 GCA_043722015.1 Candidatus Kuenenia sp.
TCCGCGCGGGTCTGAGTGAGGCGTTCCTGTTGTAGCCAAAGTCGTGAGACTTTGGGCTGAGACATGGCCCGCTTCCGAATTCTCACGAATTCGGTTACACCTCATGACTGTCCGCGTGAGGTATAACATGCCGTGCGGAACAATTCTGAAACAGTGTTCCATCGAGAATTAAAGAAATCGAATACAAGAAGGGCGTGCTGGATTGCTGTTGGTCCGCGTCATCATGACTTTGTGTCTCACGGGGCAAGTGTCGGCCAATCGGGCCGACGCACCGCTTGATTTCGAAACTCAGATCCGCCCGTTGTTGATACAGCACTGTGCAAAGTGTCATGGTGCGAAGATACAGAAAAATGCCCTGCGGCTGGACGCGAAGCACGCGGCTTTCAAAGGCGGCGACGGTGGGCCGGTGATTGTGCCCGGCAAGGCCGAGGACAGCGAACTCTTTCGACGAATCACCAGCGACATCGCGGAAGAACGCATGCCTCCGGAAGGTCAGCGGCTCGACGCCAGCGCCATCGAACTGCTGCAGCGCTGGATTGATGCGGGCGCGGATTGGCCAGAGACGGATTATGACCGCGAATCAGTCCGTGATCCGCGTCTTGACCACTGGGCGTGGCAACCCGTGCAGAATGTCTCACCGCCAAAGATGTCTGCGGATCTGGAATCAAATGTTCTCAACATAGATCGATTCATTCTCGCAAAACTGGCGGAGCAGCAACTCGTTTCATCGCCGGAAACTGATCGTCGCACACTGATTCGCCGGTTGTCGTTCGATCTCCACGGACTGCCGCCAACACCTGAAGACGTCGATGCGTTTATCAACGATTCCGCCCCGATGGCTGTGGAAAGACTCGTCGATCGTCTGTTGGCGTCGGAACATTACGGAGAACGGTGGGCACGGCACTGGCTGGACATTGCCCATTACGCCGACACGCACGGGTTTGAACGTGATCAGCGTCGCGACAACGCCTGGCATTATCGCGATTGGGTGATCAGGGCGTTCAATGCTGACATGCCCTACGATCATTTCCTGCGTGACCAGATTGCGGGCGACGTTTTGCGTCCTGACGATCCCGATGCTGTCGCAGCGACTGGATTCCTGGCAGCTGGTCCCTGGGATTTTGTCGGACAGGCCGAAACGCCCAGTCCCGTCCTGAAACGACTCGCCCGGGCTGACGATCTCGACGACATCGTGACGCAGGTGATGACAGCGACATGCGGAATCACGATCAACTGTGCGCGTTGCCACGATCATAAACTCGACCCGATTTCACAGCGTGAATACTACTCGCTGTGGGCGGTATTCGCCGGCGTGACACGTGGCGATCGGATTCTGTCATCGGTTGAGCAACAGCAACTGACTACGAAGAAGACTGAGCTCGAAGGCCGACTCTCAGCCGCTCGGGCTGAACTTTCGCGACTGCAGAGCAGCGGTTGGAATCTGGCGGATATCGTGGGTGGCGGCGATGGCCACGGATCGGGAACAGCGGGTTCTGCGATCGATCCACTTTCCGGCGCCGTGACGGACGCGCGACGAGCATTTCTGGATGCCGCACCAGGGAATCGATTTACAATATCCGATCAGCCGTTCATTGACGGTGTGGTGATTCCGGACGGCGGCGAATCCGGCAATGTGCCGATCACGTCCACCGGCATCGTCGCATCCAACGTCCCGGACACCAGTGGCAAAGCATGGGATGCAATTCGCAATGGGCCGGTGAATTCACAGTTTTCCACAGAACTGAGCGGTATTGACTTCGCCAAAGACGGTCATACGATTTTGTCTTTGCACGCCAACGCTGCGATCACGTTTGATTTGAACGCCATGCGCGCCGCAGGACTTCCTGACGTTGTGCATTTGAATGCTCGGGCCGGATACTTTGGTCAAACGCCTCGCGGCGGTGCCAGCTTCCATCTGTTTGTAGACGGGAAACTGCAAACCGAACGAAGAGCTCTCGGGCGCGCTGATGGACTTGTGGATCTTGACGTCGCTATCCCGACAGCATCCCGGTTCCTGACGCTGATGGCTACAGACAATGGCAACGACATTGGTCATGACCAGATTTGCTTCACCGACGCCGTCCTGCGAGCTCCTGAATCCGCACAGACACCCGAAGATCTTGCGGCAATCATCGCGCTGAAGCAGAGGATCACCGAGCTCCAGCAGCAACTCGATTCAGTGCCTGCTCCGCAGAAAATCTACGCGATCAATGCTGAAACACCACCTCCCATCCATGTTCTGCTGCGCGGCAATCCCGAGGAACCGGGCGACGAAGTCACCCCGGGAACAGTTTCGTGCGTCCGACTGCCGACCGTTTTTGGTACGG
>JAYSPO010000877.1:0-6155 GCA_043722015.1 Candidatus Kuenenia sp.
GTTGAAGATCAGGAAATGATCCGATTTGCCGTGGTCGAGACAATCACTGCCGGGATGGTGCCCTCAAAAGCCGTGACTGCGAAAAATGCCATTCGAATCATGACAGGAGCCACCCTGCCTGCCAATTGCGACTGCGTTGTGCCGATTGAACGTGTTCAGTTTGATGAAGCGGCTCCGGACCACGTTATCATTCCGCGTGACGCCATTTTCGCTGAGGCCAATTTGATGCGCCAGGGCACTGCCGCGCAACTGGGTTCACAACTTTTGGCCGCAGGCACACAACTTCAGCCTCAGCAGATTGCGGCACTGGCGGAATTCGGGCAGTCAAACGTATCGGTGTATCGAAGACCGACTGTGGCAATCCTGGCGACCGGCGACGAATTGATTCCTTACGATCAACCACTCCGACCCGGCGCAATTCGCAATTCCAACGAACCCATGTTGATGGCACAGGCCGCAACGTGCGGCGCTTGTCCCGTCTCACTGGGAGTTGCGCGAGACACCGTTGCCGAACTTTCCTTCGGAATTCGGCAAGGACTGGAACACGATGTGTTATTGCTGAGCGGCGGGGTTTCGGCAGGCACTCTGGATCTGGTGCCGCAGCAGTTAGCAGCGGCGGGAGTTGAACAGATCTTTCACGGTGTTGATATGAAGCCAGGGAGGCCGCTGTGGTTCGGAACGCGACATTGCGAATCCCACACGACTTTGGTATTCGGATTGCCAGGGAATCCTGTGAGCAGTCTTGTCTGCTTTGAACTTTTTGTCCGGCCTGCTCTTAGAAAAATCTCCGGCATCACCAGTCAAGCTGCAGCTGGCCTGGCGGCACGGCTCAGTCAGGCGTTTGCCGTCAAAGGCAGCCGCCCTGTTTACCAGCCCGCAGTGATTTCCTTCCACGAAGGGCAGCTCCGCGTTCGTCCGGTCGCATGGAACGGTTCCTCAGACCTGAAAGCCACGGTGGAAGCGAACGGCATGGCACTTATGTTGTCTGCTCACGGCCCCTATACTGTCGGCGAATTGGTTCCCGTCTGGTTCTGGGGTGATGGCCGGATCGGCTGATCGCGTTTTCATGGAGTTCATGGTGCGTCGGAGTTGTCTGAAATGTGGTTTTCCCGTGACTGAGTCCGAGAGAGTCTGTCCGAAATGTGACTCGCAGCTCGTCCTTCAGACGGACGGATCCACCACGACACTGGATATCGCACACGGCAAACAACGGATCAGCGAGGCGATCGAACAACTTCGGTCAGCAGTCACGCAGCATCAAAGGAGCACGACACAGTTCCTGCGGGTCATCGTGGGTGGCGATCGCATCCGGCACGCTGCGCTGAACGAACTTCGGGCCATGCAATCGAACGGGACCATTTTGCAATTCGGTCAGGACGATCGGAATCGAGGTGCTTTGATCATCGTGCTCAAGCGATCTGAATGAATTGCTGAACCCGTGGTGCCACATCAGCCAGCGTCGCAGTTTGCCATGCTCAGAGTCTGGCAGCGCGTGCCGACGGCACTGCGGTGCATCGACTCCACCACAAAGCAGTTGCGACCGGAATTTTTTGCGCGATACATGGCGGCGTCAGCAAGTGCGAACAGTTGCGTCCCGAACTCTTCTTCGTTGCCCTGCACGTAACCTTCGGCAAGCCCAACGCTGGCCGTCACGGAGATCCGGCGACCTTCAAATGAGACAACGGCTGCTTCAATTTTTGATCGAATGCGTTCGCCGACAATTTTCAGTCCCTCGGGATTGGCATCTTCCAGAAGAATCACAAACTCTTCACCGCCATATCGACCGACCAGATCAGTCTCGCACATCATGCACTTCAGTGTCTCCGAGATCACTTTCAGCGCAGTATCACCCGCCTGATGACCATACCGATCATTGACTTTCTTGAAGTGATCAATATCGACCACGGCGAGTCCGATGGACTGGCCTCGCCCACGATGTAACGCGATTTGTTCGTGCAATCTCTGAACAAAAAACGCTCGATTGCAGACGCCGGTGAGTGCATCCATCTTTGAAACCTGCAACAAATCGGCGACGCGCCGCTTGAGCCGACCATTTTCTTCAAGCAGTTCTGACGGTACGGCAGCATTCTGCTCGTTGTCGTTGACCATCATGGCATACCGGGATAACTGGTCGAGCGCATCCTGCAACAAGTCGACGGCCGATGGCATTTTTGGCGGATCGATGTCGAAAAGGACCGTTGAGGCTTCAATTCGAGCTTTCACCTGATCGATCAGTTCTTCTGCCGAAAATGCATTGGGAAGTGCTGTTTTTTCAAAGGCCTCACGCAGAGCTACGACCGCGACGGCCACCGCGTCATCGCAAATCAGGCTGGCTGTAGCGTCGGCGATGCGCGTGACCTGTACCAATGGACTTGTTTCCGCATCTGCTTTGGCATCCGTGATGGACGGGTCGCTGATGGCGCGAATCGCATTGTGACAGCGTTCCGGCAAACCCAACTGCCGCAGCAGTACCGACGACAGAGTACAGTGCGTAAATCCGAGGACTTCCTGTTCGATGCGGGTCAGCGGAGCGTTTTTCTCGGCAGCAGTCTTGAGGATCTGCACGTACTTTTCGGGTTCGGCTCGCAGTAACGCCAGTTTGCCCAGTCCTGAAAGCAAATTGGTCGTATAGCAGTCGCCTCGAAACGCCTGCGACGCGAAATGGCAAGCCATAACTTCCGCAGCTGTAGCCTGCACAAAACTTCGCAGCCAGAGGCGTCGAAAGTACTCAAGATAACCGGATGATTCCATGGATTGCCGGGCCAGCGAAAAACTCAACACCAGCGAAGCCGTTGTTGCGCGGCCGAGCATATTGACCGCAAGCATCAGGTCCGTCACTTCACTTCGACGACCGTATCGCGATGAATTCGCTGCCTTAAGCAACCGCACGACGATCGCCGGATCCTTGCGTACAATCGAGATTAACGCTTGATTTGAACTGTGCGGGTCATGAAATAACTTCACAGCCTCAATCGCGACCGTCGGCAAAGAAGGCAGGCGGGAGTATTTTGAAAAGTCAATGTCATTCATAGCGGACATGTGTTTCATTGAATGGCGATGCAAACACGCGGTGGTTGGCCGTTGCCGTTGATCGGTGCCCTGGATCCCCAAAACGCAGGACTTCGGCCCGCACACAGAATTCCATCAGCCGACCCCGTGATGTCCGCATCGAAAGATTTCCAGCTGACTTGCTGGCTGATTGACATGTTTCATCAATGTTTTGAACGATTCCGTTCCGTTCCTGCGGACTCTTCCGCAACGAATGAGACTGACGGTGGTTTTGAACGAAACAAGTGCGGGTAATTCCGTAGTTCGCTCCGAAACGGAGTTTCACATGAATTGAGAACTCACAGCCGTGACAATTGACTGGCTCAGTCGTATTTTACGCCTGCATCACGTCCGCTGGCGGTTCAACGCGAATTCATGATTTGTAGCAAGGCTGTTTTTCAATGTTGGTTCCTCAGATTTCTCCCCCACAACGCGTCCTGATGGGCCCCGGGCCCAGTGATATTCATCCCAGCGTCCTGGCAGCGCTGGCGGCACCGACGGTCGGGCATCTGGACCCGTACTTTCTGAAGGTGATGGACGAAGTGCAATCGATGCTGCGCGAGGTGTTTCAGACGACGAACCATCTGACCATGGCCATCAGCGGCACCGGCAGCGCAGGCATGGAAACGTGTGTCGTGAACCTGATCGAACCGGGCGACCGGATGATTGTGGGTGTCAATGGTGTTTTTGGTGGTCGTATGGCCGACGTTGCCGAACGTGTCGGTGCCGAGGTCACGAAGATCGAACGTCCGTTCGGAGAGGTCTTCACTCCGGAGGAAGTTGCGGCAGCGGTCGCAAGAGTCCGTCCTAAAGTCGTGGGAATCGTGCATGCAGAAACGTCAACCGGGGCGCGGCAGCCGCTGGATGAGATTGCAATGATTGTGCATGATGCCGGAGCCCTGTTCGTCGTCGATTGTGTGACCTCGCTGGCCGGCATTCCGGTGGAAATCGACAAACTGGCAATCGACGCGGCTTACAGCGGGTCTCAGAAATGTCTGGGATGTCCGCCTGGACTTGCGCCCGTGACGTTTGGTCCAAGGGCTCTCGAAGTCATGGATCAGCGGAAGAAGAAAGTTTCGAGCTGGTATCTTGATATCGGGTTGCTGCGAAACTACTGGGGCAACAACCGAGCCTATCACCACACAGCGCCGATCAACATGAATTATGCGTTGCATCAGGCGTTGCGGCTCGTGCTGCAGGAAGGTCTTGAAGCTCGGTTTGCCCGGCATCAGCTGCATCACACCGCGCTGAAGGCGGGACTGAACGCGATGGGAATTCGTTATTCGGTCGCCGCTGAAACTTCACTACCGATGCTGAATTCTGTCCTGATCCCTGACGGCGCGGACGACGCCTCCGTCCGAAGTCAGTTACTCAACGAATTCGGAATTGAAATCGGCGGCGGTCTCGGTCCGATGAAAGGCAAAACCTGGCGCATCGGGCTGATGGGTGAAACCGCAAAGAAGTCGAACGTCCTGCTGTTTCTGGCGGCGCTGGAACAATGTCTGAATCGCCAGGGCATCCGCCCCGCTCCCGGTGCCGCGATTGTCGCAGCAAATGCGGTGTACTGCTCTGTGTGAAACTCAGCCCGAGGTTTGAGTGAGATATGTCGTTGTCGCTGGATTCGTCAGAATTCGGGCCGCAGCCGAGACACTTCCGATTTCTGACGAATCCGGCTACGAGTCACCTGTCGTCGCGCAAAGTCGAGATCGGGATCTGCAACAAATGGTCTGCCAGCTCCCAGTTACCACCAGGATCGTTTTTTCTTCACCGGCGCCTCGACAGGAGCTGGTCCGCTGGAACCGGATTGCAGGACAATGTTCTCGGGCAGCAGGACACAACTGAGTGCTCCGGTGAAGCCGCCGGTCGTGTCGATGGCAATTGCGCCATTGCCGAACTGCACCGATGGCACGGGCACATGGCCAATCACGACCGTGACCGGGCAATCGAGCGGTGGGCCCATCAGAATGAATTCTTTTGAATACATCCACGGTGGATGACTGAGCGAATAGTCGCGTTCGCGGAGAATTCGAATCTGAGTCTCGAACGGGATGTTTCGGTCCAGGCCCGCATGCACAAACAAATAATGCCGATGTTCGACGCTCCACGGCAGATCGGACAGCAGGCGAATGTGCTCTTCCGGCAGCGCCGCTTTGAGCCCCTTCACATCTTTGTGTTCGACACCGTACGATTCGAACGTCGTGTGCGAATTGTAATGATTGGTCCAGCGGCCTCGGAAATCGATATAGTCGGGCGTGTCGATAAGCCCCAGTGTCCCGGCCATCGCCAGTTCATGATTTCCACAGACCCAGGTAACTTTTTCGTGTTGCTTCACAAGATCACAGTAGAGCTGCACAGTGCCAGCAGGATCTGGCCCGCGGTCCACAAGGTCGCCAATAAACACGATCCACCGTTTGTGAATATCCGGCAGTTTTGCCAGTTGTGCGATGATTTCACGAAGCTGCGATGTCTGACCATGCACGTCGCCAATTACAGCGACGGGACCATCAATGCGTGTGGGGACGGATGCCATTTCACTTCGGATTTTGTGAACGGAAACAGTGCAAGGCCGACGGTATTCCGGCAGTGCCCTCAAAAATCAACGACCAACGCTTGATCATAGTCATTGACAAAGAAATATGCCACTCCTACCACACAGCGTCGGTTGCTTGTCCACAAAACGCGAATCTCAAGGGCACAGACAGTCTGAAAAATGACGTTGCAATTTGCCGTCACCCCACTGGCGTGGACTTAAGGCGAGCGGGGGATGTAAATCCCCTGATTTCTTGCGATTGCTGGAAAATCCTGGCACTTAGGAAGCAGCCAAGTACAGGAAGCAGCCAAGTACCAGTCACTGCCAGCAGCTGTTCACACCCACGCTGCCGTGCCATTCCACCGCATGTTGCCTCTGCGCTTCCAGTAAACGGTTCGCGCGTAGACAATCGTTGCGGTGCGGCGTCACTCTACTACGCAGACGAATTAGCATGGCGTCTGGAACGGCGGGCGGAGCTGACGGACTGCAGGGATCTTGGTAAACCAGCTTCCGTGCGGAAACGCTTGCGGAAATTCTGCACCAGATCCAGCCAGGATTCTGCGCTGCAGTCCAGACG
>JAYSPO010000878.1:0-1545 GCA_043722015.1 Candidatus Kuenenia sp.
AGCGGAATCCAACACCACGTCTGGACGAAGCCTATTCGATGAGGTCGGAAGAAAAGCGACGGGCCGATGCGGAGCAGAGTGGAAAATCGAAACGCAAGAAGCAAAAGTCGAAACGGCGCGGACGAATCAGCACTGCGGAAAAACTGGCTGAGGCGACGATGCACGAAGACATCTGGTCGGCTCCCCACCGGTTGGAAGACTGTCGCCTGAAGTATTCGCGTCCCGTCTGGCGAATCATCAATGGTCGGGCCGTGCTGGTCGCCTATCACATTTACGCGAGTCCCGATGGTCGAGTTCCTCAGATTCCTGGCGTGCCCAAGCGTGGTGAATTCGGACAAGAAATTATCGTGGCCCTGTCGTGGCAACATTATGTCGTGGGCCTGTCGCTGGACAAGGTGATTGCCGAGCAAGCGTTCTTCTGGGGCTTGCGGCTTTCCAAATCGCAGGCGGATTCCCTGCTGAACCAATTGGCCAAAGCGTGGCTGCCTGAGTTTGACGCCCTCTGCCAGTTGCTCGCCGTTTCGGCCGTGGTGTATGCCGACGAAACGAGTTGGAGTATTAATTCTGTCTGGGCGTTTCTGTCGGAACGGGCTCGTTTAACGATCTTCGGCTGCCATAAGGATGGTGAAACGCTCGCCGTGCTGCTGAAGAAAGACGAATTTCCAGGAATCCTGGTGAGTGACGACGCGGCGGTCTATCAGGGATTCACTCGCTCTCAGAAGTGCTGGGCTCATCTGATTCGCAAAGCGATTCGCTTGACGTTGCTGAAACCGAAACGAAGTCGATATCGCCGTTTTCTGAACGAACTGCTGGACATCTATCGTCAAGGCAAAGCCGTCGCGGCTGACGGGCGTCTCAGCGAAGCCGGTCGGCGAAGCCGAGTTGGCGAACTGGTCGATGCGGTCTGCAATTGCACGGGAACTCGCTTTGCCGATCAAAGCATTCCGAACGACGATGCCGAGCGAGACTTCTTTAATCTGACTCATGAAATTGTTCGTCTGCTCAGTGAAGAGGAACTGTTTACGTACGCAATCTACCCCGAGGCCGATGGGACGAACAACGAGAGCGAACGGAGCCTTCGCAATCCGGCTCAGGATCGACGTACGGGACGGACCAGCAAGACGGAACAGGGTGCCCGTCGTCGCACGGTGATTGCGAGTGTTCTGGATTCTCTGCAACTCTACTTGCCAAAACTCACGCTTCAAGCCGTTCTGGACGAAATGAACCGCTGGCGGCAGGAGGGAATCAGTTGCTTCCGCCGCATGGTTGATTCTCTGGCGCTTCCGCCGTTAAGCCTGCCCGAGCAAGTTCAATCCCCACTGGACCTGCTGGTCCCCCTCCCAAAAACCGGATAGACCGCAACGTCGATCACCTCACACGACGCGATCTATCCTCAGAGAACCTACCCCACGCGAAACACTTGCGTGAGGCCGTTTATGCTGCGCACAATGGACAGCTACGTTTTGCGACCCGACGAAGTCGTTTGGAATCGCGAACGTCGTAACTGAAAAGATGCCAGTGCTTTCCAGTCATGATTGTACAATC
>JAYSPO010000879.1:0-2802 GCA_043722015.1 Candidatus Kuenenia sp.
CAGCGGGGTCAATGCTACTGGTAGTTTTCTCCAGACCCATTCCGGTCACGCATCCAGCGGATCAATGCAGCCACAACCAGCTTACACAACGACTCCGACGGCAGCGACTGATTTGCCAACATCGACTCCAATGAACGAAGCATCGTACCAGTCTGCCACCGGCGCGCAGGTTGTCAATCATCATATCTTTGACCTTGAATATCAGATTGACGATGTGGGACCGTCCGGTGTGAGCGCCGTAGAACTCTTCGTCACAGAAGATGGCGGACAGCATTGGTTCACCTACGGTAATGACGACGATGTCCGCAGCCCGGTTCTGATCGATACGCGCGGTGAAGGCACGTTTGGGTTTGCCGTCCGAGTTCGCAATGGACTTGGTTTTGCCGACGATGCGCCTCAACCAGGGCAGGCACCGGAAATGGTCGTGACTGTGGATGAAAGTCTCCCCGCAATTGAACTGGCTCAGCCCACAATGCGGACCGATGGTTTTGGCACGATTCAACTGTCGTGGCAGGTGCGTGAACAGAATCCCGCCGGCACTCCTGTGCGACTTGAATACGCTGCCGCGCCGAACGGCCCCTGGACCCCGGTATTTGACTGGCAATTTGACCAAAGCGGATATCAGTGGGGCGTGCGTCCCGGAACGCCAACGCAGTTGTATTTTCGTTTGCTCGCCCGGGACGCAGCCGGCAACGTGGCCACCGCTCAAACGGCGCAACCCGTCGTCGTGGATCTCCGTCGCCCCGTCGGTCGACTGCTGAGAGTCCAAACAGTGTCTCAGCCCGGGATCGGCAATTAGCGTGCGACTGATGGCGTGAACGCGGAACAATAACTATCCTGCCGTAAACTCCGTTTTTCCAGGATTCGAATCTACCGTTTCACCCGATGACCACAACCACAGATCCGCCAGACGATGAAATGCCCGAGTCTGAAGACCCGACGGCAGTGATGATTGAGTCGGACGACAAGACAGTTCACTCGTCGGCCGATGTCGATGCTGCGGCAACTCCCAGACCAGTCCGTTCAAAGAAGTCACCTTCCGACAAGCCCGTTGCCGTGGTGACCGGGGCGGCCCGCCGCGTCGGGCGAGAGATCGCTCTGGCAATGGCTGAACGCGGACTGGCAGTCGTTGTGCATCATGGAACTTCCGCAGTGGAAGCCAACGTGCTCGTGAATCGTATTCGCAGTCAAGGCGGCACGGCCGTCGCAGTCAGCGCGGACCTGCGAGACCCGCGCGCCGCCGCGATGGCTGTGTTTGAAGCCGCCGCTGAACTTGGCGAAGTGACGACGCTCATCAACAGCGCCGCCGTGTTTCAAAACCGTGCATTGCCGTGGGTCGACCTGTACCACTGCAACGTACACCTGTCGGTCAATCTGCTCGCACCCATCTTTTTGGCTCAGCAGTTCATCCGACAGCTTGGTGAAGGCCAGCGCGGCCACATCATCAATATCCTTGACTGGCGGGCGCAGCGTCCGGGAGCCGATCATCTTGTCTATACTGCCACGAAGGCAGCACTTTCAAGCGTCACGAAATCGCTTGCTCTGCAACTCGCGCCGCTCATTCAGGTCAACGGCCTCGCTCCCGGAGCCATTCTTCCTCCGGAAGATCGCACGAACTGGCACGAGCAGCGTGCTATCACATCAATTCCCCTCAAACGCACGGGCTCGCCGAAAGCGCTTGTCGATGCCATCAACTTTCTGCTGGATGCCAATTTTATCACTGGCGAAATCCTGAATGTGACCGGCGGCGAAGAATTGTAAACGCCACGTCAGGAATTGGGCAGGTACTCGACTCAGAGAGTCAAGCTACTACGCTGCTAATGCCCCGCGACGGCGGCGATTCCTTCCAGAAATCCCTGCAACTGCCGACTGCGAACCGGGTGCTGAAGTTTCCGGACAGCTTTCGCTTCGATCTGGCGGACACGTTCCCGTGTGACCTTGAAGATCCGGCCCACTTCTTCCAGTGTGTACGTGTAGCCGTCTCCAAGACCGTACCGCAACTTGATGATTTCGCGTTCACGGTACGTCAGGGTCTTCAGGACCGTGTCGATTTTATCCTTGAGCATTTCTGACGCAGCATTGCTCACCGGGCTATCGGTGCTGCGATCTTCAAGGAAGTCGCCAAACGCACTGTCATCACTTTCGCCTATGGGTTTGTCAAGACTGATCGGTTGCCGCGAAATTCGCATCACGCGTCGTGCTTCTTCCATCGGCACACCGGCGAGTTCTGCCATTTCTTCGACAGTCGGTTCGCGTCCGTTGTCCTGGAGCAGTGTGCGAGAGGCAGTTCGCAGGCGCGTCATCGTCTCGATCATATGCACCGGAACCCGGATCGTGCGGGCCTGATCCGCGATTGCGCGTGTGATTGCCTGGCGAATCCACCATGTGGCGTACGTCGAAAATTTGTATCCGCGACGGTATTCGTACTTATCGACCGCGCGCATCAGACCGGTGTTGCCTTCTTGAATCAGGTCCAGAAAAGTCATGCCACGATTGCGGTACTTCTTGGCGATGGAAACCACCAGACGCAGATTTCCCCCGGACAGATCTCGCATCGCTTTGTCATATTCCGCATGACGTTGCTGAATCGTGAGCATCTGAGCTGCCATGGTCTGTGGCGTCTCCTTCGTCAACTCCATCAGATCGACAAGTTCCTTTTGCAGACAGCGACATTCATCTTCCGCTGATGACAAGTTGTGCAGGCTGTTGACCTGCTCGTGCAGTTCAGTCATCCGATTGGAAATCTGCTCCATGCGTTTCATGCACGGTTGCAATCGCTGTGTTCGCAGACTCAACTCTTCC
>JAYSPO010000880.1:0-2645 GCA_043722015.1 Candidatus Kuenenia sp.
CTGCGATCCACTATGTTCGCTCGCGCGACTTTGATGGCGGGCTTCACGACGGTGCGTGATCTGGGTGACAACGGGATCAATTCGGTTTCGCTCCGCAAAGCCATTACTGAAGGCTGGATCATCGGGCCAAGGATTTACACGGCCGGAAAATCCATCGCCACCACCGGCGGGCATGCGGATCCCACGAATGGACTGAAGGGCGATTATCGTCGGGACGCCGGACCGGTCGAAGGCGTGATCAATGGGGCGGACGAGGCGCGCAAGGCCGTTCGCCAGCGATACAAAGACGGGGCCGATCTGATCAAGCTGACTGCGACTGGCGGCATCTTGAGTCTTGCGGCCAGCGGACAGAATCCGCAATTCACGGATGATGAACTGAAAGCCATTGTCGAGACGGCTAAAGACTACAACATGGTCGTGACCGTTCACGCGCATGGAGCCGAAGGGATGAAGCGCGCGGTGCTGGCGGGAGTGAATTCGGTTGAGCATGGGACCTACATGACCGACGAGATCATGGAACTGATGAAGGAACGCGGCACTTACTGGGTTCCGACGAACATGGCCGGAGAATGGGTCTCAAAGAAGGCTGAGGAGCCCGGCTACTTTCCGGAAATCGTACGCCCTAAAGCTGCGGCGATCGGACCTGCCATTCGCCAGACGTTCTCGAAGGCTTACAAGGCCGGAGTCAAGATCGCCTTTGGCACCGACAGTGGCGTGTCGCCTCATGGTGAGAACGCGCATGAGTTCGAACTGATGGTCGAAGGCGGAATGCCACCGATGAAAGCCATCCAGTCGGCAACTCTGGAAGGCGCGCGATTGTTGCGCGTGGAAGAGAAACTCGGGACGCTCGAAGCGACGAAACTCGCCGACGTGATTGCCGTTCAGGGCAATCCGCTCGACGACATCAGTGCCATGCGAAATGTGGTCTTCGTGATGAAGGAAGGCGAAGTCTTCAAGCAGCCGTGATCATGAGCCAGAAAACTTGTCCTTACCCACATTTCGGTTCAGCAATCGGCCATTTTTCTTTTCGCCCGAGCCAACGGCTAGAATTCCTCAAGCGGACCGGCGCAAGGGTGATATTCTGAGAACGAAAGACTCTGCGATTGGCTGCGGAGCAGCCGTGGATGATAGCCCTGGGCGCCAGCCCAGGGAATCTGCCAGACGATCCAGGGAAGCTGCGGAGCAGCGACGTAGATTCCATCGCGGTATCACGTCGCTGCTCCGCAGCTCAGACGTTTTGTGTGCCGATGACCTGCGGTTTCACCGCAGGCTACCGTACGCCGCTGCTCCGCAGCGAATCGCAGGTCGATACGTCAAAGGTATGAGTAAGGGCAAGGCCAGCAACCTGGGAAAACCTGGGAACATCCAGCTACGGATGGCTTGACTCAAACGACGGCGGCTGCCCGGTCGATTCGAGCACGGACATCCACAAATCGCCGTTGGGATCGACCTGATTTCGTTCGCGAATCGCCAGAGGAATCGGCACATGGACGAAACGGCCGTGCCAGCGACCGACGAGCATTTCAGTCCGGCCACACATCGCGGCATGCACGGCGTTATGAGTCAGCCGGAGACTGTAGACGCTGTCGAAAGGGTTCGCAGGGACACTGCGAATCAGGTAGCTGGGGTCGATATACTTGAGATTCAGTTCAATTCCCTGAGTCTCAAAGTGGGCATTGATCCTGTCTTTCAGAAACAGACCGATGTCACCAAGTCTTGCATTGCCCGAGGCGTCAGTCGTCTTCGGGCATTCGGCCAGCAGTGATTGCCCGGCTCCTTCGGCGGCGACAATCACCGCATGTCCTCGTCGCTTCAGTCGTTCCTGCAAACTGGTCAGCAGGCCGTGTGGCCCGTCCAGCCCGTCGTGCGCATGCCGGCTGCAACACCCTGAACGGACAACCGCAGCAGATCCCGAAGCCTTTGAAGTTCAGGCTGGTCAACTGAGCTGTCCAGCCTTCGACGCCGTTGCAGCAACTCAATCTGAATCAGGTTGAGCGGGTCAATGTCCGGATTCCGGACTTCGATCGAACTCCGGAACCAAGGCGTCGTGGCAAGCAATTCTGTGCCGCCGACGATGTCCAGAATCGCCTGGCGTGAGCGGTCACGTTCACTGGCGATCAGCATCCAGATCCGGCGACGCTGGTCTTCGCTGGTACACAATTCAGAATAGCACTGCCCGACGTACATGTCGGCCTTCGCCAGCGCGGTGGCGGCGTTGTCGATCGTGGCCTGAAAGAACGGCCATTGGCGATACATCTCCAGCACCATCTGCCAGTCCGATCGATCGTTGTATTTCACGTCCGACAGCGCGGTTCCCAGACCGTACCAAGCGGGAATCAGGCAGCGATTCTGAGTCCACGCAAACACCCACGGGATCGCGCGGAGGTCATTCAATGTACGCTGCCCGGTTCTGCGAGCAGGACGTGACGCAATCGGCAGGTTTTCGATTTCTTCGATCGGCGTGGCTTCGCCGAAGAACTCGATAAATCCAGGCGTGTCCACGAGATCGCGATAAGTCTTCAGAGAATGCGTTGCCAGCGACTCCATCAGCTCACGCCATGCGGCGCGGACTGTGGGGCGTGGAATATTGCTGGCGACGAGTGTGGCGAACGTCACTTGCTCCAGATGACGATAAGCCACATGCG
>JAYSPO010000881.1:0-1961 GCA_043722015.1 Candidatus Kuenenia sp.
GCCAACAATAAAGGCATCACCACCGCGACGCTCACAACGCTCATTGTCGATTACGGCGATGCTCCGGACACCTACGGAACATTGAGACCCGGCGGTGTAGCCCATACGATTGCAAATGGTCTGTTTCTTGGACCAGCCGTGACGAAGGAACAGAACGGCCAGCCATCCTCGTCCGTAAATCTGGATACGGATGACGGTGTCGTATTCCCGACGTACCTCGAAACATCCCCCACGATCCCACTACCCGCGTTCGTGGATGTGACAGCTTCAGCGGCCGGAAAACTGGACGTCTGGCTGGATAAGGTCGGAGCCGGATTCGGAGTCTTCGATGCCTCGGAGAAACTGAATGGTGGTGTCAGCTATGTTGTGAACGCGGGATTGAATCGAATCAACTTCACGATTCCCGCCGGGACGACGATAGGTGATTCGGTGATGCGTTTCCGACTCAGCACTGCCGGTTCACTGGCTGCGACCGGCCGTGCCAACGACGGAGAAGTCGAAGACTATGCCGTCAAGGTCAGAGCACTCCAGAACGCGGTCACGCCGACGATCACCGGACCAGTCACGCCGACCACTGACCTGGCTCCCACGGTGACCTGGACTCTGCATCCTGAAAACTTCAACTATGACCTGGTGGTGAACAGTTCCTCAAACGTGACCGTGTTTACCAGGTTTTCGACGAGCTTCAACTATGCTCAGATTACTCCACCACTGCCCGCAGGAATCTATACGTCGTTTGTCACTGCCTACAACAAGGCGGGGATCGCTGCGCCTGTGGTGAGCAGGCAATTTGAGATCATTCCTCCGATTATTACTGCACCGACCGGTTCGGTGACGTCGCCTAGACCGCAGATCGTCTGGGACACTGTCAACGGGGCGGCCACATATCGTGTGGACCTGTTCAATCTCACGGATAACGTGTTGGTGTCCACAGTCAATGGAATCACGACCACGAACTGGACTCCGGCGACAGACCTCGTGTTGGCAGAATATCGAACGACTGTGACGGCGTTCAACGCGCTCGGGCAGACCAGCACTCCGAGCGTGCGGAACTTCACGGTTGCTCCTTTGGCTCCGGTCTCTCAGTTACCAATCGGTCGTCTGCCCGACAGCACGCCGACATTCAGTTGGAGTGCCGTGGCAGGTGCTAATCGCTATGAACTTGTTGTTTCTCAGTTGTGGGGTACGTTTGATGTCGTCATCAATCAGAGCAATCTGACCACGACAACCTTTACGCAACCCACGCCATTGGGTCTGGGGCGATATACATACCGAATTCGAGCGATCAATGATCCATCGAATGGAAGCATGACCCTTCCCGTGTTCTCGAGTGCTGCTGCTGTTTATCAGTTCGTCAACGTGGAACCACCAGTTCTTACCGGACCGACTTTGACCACGTTCAGTAATTTTCCAACAGTCACATGGGTAGCACCGCCGAATTCAACGACCTTCGATGTCTATTATCGAATGGACCTGGATCCGAATCCGGAATTCCTGCGGGTGAACGGTGTCACCGGAACTTCCTACACACCCACAAAAGTGTTCGGCATCGGAACTTATGTTGTCTGGGTGAGGACCTATTCCAATACTGACAACCCGTTGACTGTGGCTGACGAACGTGAGCCGAGTGATTGGAGTATCGGAAGAACGTTCCGCGTTTCCACACCTCCGACAGTCGTGGGGCCAATCGGTCGCACAGCAGTGGCCAATCCAACTCTGTCATGGCAGAGCGTTCCAGGTGCCCTGAACTATGAGATCCATATCAATAACGATTCAGTGCCGGTTGCCAAACTGTACAACCAGACTGGCATTGCGTCTCTAAGTTACACGGTCCCGGCAAATCTGCCGATCGGAAATTACACGTTCTGGGTTCGTGCTCGAAACGCATTTGGTTTTAACAGCAACTGGAGCCCGGCACAGAAGTTCGAAATTGTTACCTCACCGGTCCTGACCGGGCCGTC
>JAYSPO010000882.1:0-1273 GCA_043722015.1 Candidatus Kuenenia sp.
GACATCTCGGGTGGATGCGGCGGGCAATTCCACAGCATACGCCTATGTGGACGGCGACGCCGATGGTCAGACAGATGACCTTTCGACTGTCACCGACCCCTGGGGTCGCGTAACGACGTTTGCGTATTCGGGAGGCCTGCTCTCAACCGTGACCGACAATGCGTCGCGCGTGACGACGATCGGGCACGACAGCCAAGGGCGGATTACTACAGTCACGAATCCGGATCCGGACGGCGCTGGATCGCTGACCAGTCCCGTCACGACGTATGGCTATTCGGGGACGACGCGAAAGCTCGTCACAATCACGGATCCGCTGAGCCACGTGTCCACAATTGTTTACGATTATCTCGGGCTTTTTGATCAGATCACTGCCGCTGACAGTGGTGTCCTGAAACTGGATCCTTATCAGTCACGTGGGATTCCTGCGAGCGGAACCGGCACATCAGGAAGCCCGGCGACTCCCTATCTGCCAAATTCGACCGGCAATCTTTATTCCGTTTATACCGACCAGCTGAATCAGGTCTCCAAAGCGATCTACAACTCGTTCGGTCAAATCACGACTACCATAAATACGCTGGGCTACAGCACGACTGCCGTGCGCAACAGCAACGGGCTCGTCACGCAGTTGACTCTGCCGGACCCGGACGGAGCCGGCACGAAAATTTCCCCGGTCTGGAATTATCAATACAACAGCAATGGGAACCTGACGCAGCTCGCCATCGGCAGTGATACACAGACATGGGTCTACAACTCGCTCAGCCGCCCGACGAGCCATACAGATGAACTCAGCCGCACCGAGTCATGGACGTTCGATACCAGCGGGAACATGCTCACGCACACGGACAAGCTCAGTAAAGTCACGACATACGTGAACAACTCGCGAGGTCAGGTGACAAGCATTACGCTTCCGGATCCGGATGGAGCCGGTTCACAAACCAGCCCCGTAACAACAATCGCATACGATTCGCTGGGACGTCCGGTGACGCTCACGAATCCCGGCGGTTCCACTCAGACGTTTACGTACAGCACCGCCGACCAGCTGCTGACTGCCACCGACGAACTCGCACGGGTTACCACATATACGTACGACAATCTTGATCGAACAATGACAGCCACACTTCCGGATCCGGACGGAGCGGGTTCTTTGACAAGTCCCGTTACGACGATCGCTTACAATGCCGGAAGTCTTGTGACGTCGGTGACCGATCCGAAGGGCTACGTCACCTCTTATTCTTATGACAACGTAGACCGGACGACGCAGGTGACCCGACCT